>JANWIS010000077.1 GCA_025449775.1 Ignavibacteriaceae bacterium | reverse complement strand
TCCACAAACCTTGCACCTTTATTTTCAAGTCTTTCAAATAAATGTGCATCTTCCCCGCCTGTTAACCCGAATTCAGGGTCAAAAATCATTGTTTCATTTTTAATGGCATCCGCTTTTACGATGCAATTAGTAGTAAAGTAAAATTGTGATTTCATTCCTGTGGCGTCCATTTGACTAAAATAATATTCTCTCTTCCGGAACTCATCTGGAATGATATTTTCAAATATTGTTTCAACGTAGCCAAATACTCCATCTACATTGTATTTTACCAATGCATTAAAAAGGGAAACAATCCAATTTTCTGAAGCCGTTTCATCGTCATCAATAAAACAAATGTATTCACCCGAAGAATTTTTAACACACATATTCCTTGTAAGGCTGATATTTTTTTCAGGCTGAATAAAATACCTGAGCCGGATTTTTTCAGAATCAGTAAACTTCTGTAAAACTTTCTTTGCACTACTTTCTTTATCGTTATCAACAACGATTATTTCAATCATCAAATCAGGCGGTAGAGATTGCCTGGATACACTGATTAAGAGCTTTTCAAGCAGTGCTTCCCTTTTATACGTTGCAATACAAACCGAGATAAGCTTATGTCGAACTGATTTATCTGAATCTGCTGTCATTAAAATTTTTACGGTTCAAAATTAATTTATTATCCCTAAAAACTCTTTAACCTGGTTGAAGTCTCTATTCCATTTTTCGGTTTGTTCTTTTTTTATGGTAAGAATGTTTTTATAAAGACTATCGCGGTCTTTAATAAATTTTTCAATTGCTTCAGAAATTTTTATTGAGGTGTTATCCGTTAGTACCATCTTATCATTAAAAATAGATCTGTTTGTTGAGTTGTCTGATGAAATGAAAGGAACTTCTGCCCCAACTGCTTCCATCAAAGCAAATTGCTGTACATCATTCCTTGTTGAAAGTGCCATTGCGCCATAGGCATTTACTAATAAATCACTGTAATCATCCTCACTTACAAAACCGAGGAACTCAAGATTTCTTTCTTGGGAATACTTTCTGAAAAGTTCCGGATTCCTATTGTAATTGCCTGTGATTTTAAATTTAATATTTGTATGGTTATTAGAATTAAATAAACGGATGCCTTCAAGCAATTCATTTACAGGTTCATCCACAGCAAATGATGTGATGATAAGGAAGTGAGAAGATTCCTGCTCATTTTTTTTAATCCCGGAGTAATCAGCAAGTTTTGAATTCAATATTTTAAAATTTACTTTCTGAAAATTTGCAAGGTCTTTAAGATTTGTATGTAACTGATTATTGTGAATTGTAACAAGATCTGCTTTTCTTAATGCCCAGCTATGAAATGGAATTGAAACCCAAGGTTTTTCAAAAGCACCGTTATGCGAATCAAGCACAACTTTAATCTTAAAAATCTTTTTAAAAAATATTACCGCGATAGGTGCAAGAGATGGAGGGTTTTGTACAAAAACAATTGCAGGCTTTGTTCTTAATATTATTATAAAAGACTTGAAACCTTTTGCAAAATAATCTACCAGGAAAAACAGCCGCCACAAAATTCCTCTGGAATTAATAAAATTATCTATAAAAAAAACCTCTGCACCAAGTGCATCAGCAAGTAAATCTGTATGATGCGAGTATTTTGTCCAACTTATGAAAATAATTTTCTGATTAACGGTCACTTTGACTTTCAATAAATAAATAACTCAGCTTATCATGATCATCATTAATTATCAAACAAAACGTTTTTTGTTCCACCATTCCTGGTATTTTAACTCATCTTCGATCAGCTTATTAATTAAATCATCAAATGTCATTGAATAATCCCAGCCTAGCTCCGATTTTGCTTTTTGCGGGTTTCCATAAATCACTTCCAGCTCGACTGGTCTGAAAAGCGTTTTATCAAATTTTACATGTTTTACATGATCTAGTTTAAGCTTGATGAAGACTTTTTCAATAAAATCCTGAAGAGTATTTGCCTGACCGGTGCAAATAATATAGTCGCTCGGTTTAGGAACATTTAACATTTTCCACATCGCCTTTATATATTCAGGTGCATAACCCCAATCTCTCATAATTGATGTGTTCCCGACTTTAAGAATGTCCAGCTCATTTCCTTTTATTTTTACAGCAGAAGCTATTATTTTTTTTGTAACAAAGTTTTGCCTTCTTAAAACAGATTCGTGGTTAAATAATATTCCGCTTGAAATAAATAATGAATATGCTTCACGATAGTTTACCGATATCCAGTGAGTTGTTGCTTTTGAAATAGCATAAGGGCTTGCAGGATGAATTAAAAAATTCTCATCAATTGGCAACAGTTCTTTTGAAACATTGCCGAACATTTCTCCGCTCGATGATTGATATATTCTAATGTCTTTGTTAACAATCCTGACTGCTTCAAAAATATTAGCTACAGAAATAATATTGAATTCAAGCGTACCGATTGGCTGTTCAAAGGACAAGCCGACAGAACTTTGAGCTGCAAGATTGTAGAATTCATCCGGTTTATATTTTTCAAGCAGCCTGATGATATTGGAAAGATCAAATACGTTTGCTTCGACCAATTCAACATCATTCATAACTTCCAGGAAATTAAGACCATTGAGATTACCGGATTGTAAATTTCTCGTAATACCAATTACCCTATAATTCTTTTCCAAAAGAAATTTACTTAAGTAGGCTCCGTCCTGACCAGTTATACCTGTGATAATAGCTGTTTTCACTGAGATAATCTATTATTGAAAATGTTTGATAGTAACAATCAATAACCCCGACGGAGAGTTTTATCCATATCTGATTTAATCATCACCTGTACAAGTGATTCAAAATTAGTTTTCGCTTTCCAGCCAAGAAGTTTTTCTGCCTTGGTTGGATCACCAATTAATAAATCAACTTCTGTTGGCCGGTAGTAATTCGGATTTACACTAACTACTTCCTGCCCAGGCTTTAGTTTGGTTGAGAAGTCAAACTTATACATCGATTTATTTGAATTGTAATCGATCATACTCTTGGCTTTTTCAAAATCAATTTTCTTTATAAGTCCTTTCTCATTTGTTCCTTCACCTTTCCATTCAAGTTCAATTCCTAAGCTATTAAATGTGTGAATGACAAATTCCCGGACTGTATGAGTTTCACCTGTTGCAATAACAAAATCATTAGGACTGTTATGTTGTAACATCAACCACATAGCTTCACAATATTCTGGAGCAAAACCCCAATCTCGTTTGGCATTTAAATTACCGAGTGAAAGATCTGTTTGAAGACCGGTAACGATACGGGCTGCTGCTTTTGTTATTTTTCTTGTTAAAAACGTTTCACCTCTGCGTGGTGATTCATGATTAAATAAAATTCCGTTGCTTGCAAAAATATTATAAGCTTCACGGTAATTAACTATTATCCAGAAACCATATAATTTTGCAACACCGTAAGGAGAACGAGGATAAAAAGGAGTTTTTTCCGATTGAGGAATTTCCTGAACTTTTCCATAAAGTTCGCTTGTTGATGCCTGGTAAAATTTAACCCGCTTTAGTCCAACTTCCCTGATTGCATCTAAAAATCTTAAATTACCAAGAGCATCAACCTGAGCTGTGTAATCAGGTACTTCAAATGATACTTTAACATGACTCTGTGCAGCCAAATTATAAATTTCATCCGGTTGAATTTTTTCAAGTAGACGATTCAGGTTGCTGGTATCTACAAGATCGCCATAATGCAGAAACATTTTTTTGTTGAGGATTTCATGGTCGTTGTAAAGATGGTCGATTCTTCCTGTATTGAAAGAACTGCTTCTTCTGATTATGCCATGAATCTCATAACCTTTTTGAAGAAGAATTTCTGTAAGATAACTTCCATCCTGTCCGGTTATACCGGTAATTAATGCTTTTTTCATCTATTATTAATTTAGTTAATCAGTAAACTGTCTATTAATTTTAAATATCTTACTTCCATAACATTCCAGGAAATCTTTTTCATATCTTCATGTGCATTCAAAGACATATCATGTCTTCTTTTCGGATCACGCAACAAATCGATTGCTTCATTTGCAAGTATCTCTGTATTCTCAGGGTCAACATAACACACACTTTCATTACGGAAAATAGATTTAACTGTATTTAATTCTGAGATAATAAATGGTACACCAGTAAGTGCGTACTCTCCGGCTTTTGTTGGCAGAGCCAAATTCATGTATTCAGAAGATTCATACGTAACAACTCCAAGATCGTATTGCTTTAATGTCTGGTTAAGTTCGGAACTATCTAAGTGTTTTTTTAAAAAAACATTTTCGCTTAACTCCAATTCCTGTATCAGTTTTTTTAGCTCATCGGCATATGCATTATTAAAAGATCCTATCAGGTGAAATTCAACACCGGGAACAGCTTTTAGTACTTTAGGAAATGATTTAATGAAAAAATGCAGTCCAAATCTTTTTGCTATCGTACCATGATAAACAAATTTAAATTTTGCGGATCCATTTTTATTAAATCTTTCATCGCTGTACTTGAACATCTTTTCATCGGCTGAATTCATTATTAATGATATTTTCTCCATTATTATTCCTCGATTTTCAAGAAGCCGTACACACTCCGGAGTAACAGTAATAACATGGTTTGCAAATCTGCAGGAAATTTTTTCAACAAATTCGAGAAATGGTCTTAACAAACGATATTTTTTTTCGGACCATCTTTCTTTAAATAGTTCGGGTGTCAGATCATGTATATCAAGTATAATTGGTATCTGTTTTATTTTCAAAAATGTTCCGGCAAATACCAGATAATCAGGCATATTATGTATATGAAGCAAACTGAAATTTTCTTTTATTGCTAACCGGATGCATTTCAAAAATGATTTTAACAGAAATATAAATGAATAAAATAGGTACGATATTATAGAATCGTGCGAGAAACTGTTCATTATCCGATAAACTTTTACTCCAAACATTTCTTCATATTTTGCCTGATGATTGTACCGGAGACAAATAACACTAACCTTAAAATCATTTTCTTTTAAAGTTGTTATGTAACGGATAATCCTCGTATCATAATTAAAATTTGTTTGGGCGATCATTAATATGTGCTTTTGCATAAAATATTTATATCAGGTGTTATTTATCTCATAATTTCTCTTCCAATATTCTGCTAGCTGATAAGGCAGAACATTCCAGAAATTATTTGCATACTTGGTTGAAATATACTTCAGAAATGTTTTATAAATCTCGATCGGAAATTCTTCGCTTTCGGTTTTATTATTAAAAGAAATATAATCGGGATGCACATTTATAAGGGCCATACCATTGTTTTGGACAATCCAGTCAAGCTTATCCAACCAAACCTGCGGAGTTTTTTCTCTCATCAGTACGAGTAATGTAAAATCCTGAACAAGCGTATAAGGCATTTCCACATAACCGCCGTTTATATGTCTTTTGTTCTTTACCCAAAAAGGAAAAATGGTCCCAACTCCTTCATTCTGCGGTTCAAAAGGATCAGTATCAAATGTCGACAGATCGTAAGATATATTTAATTCGCCTATCCAATCGAGATTATGATGCATTGCCGGTGCACGAAAACCAACTGCTTCCCAATCTTGAATATATTGATTGATTTTTTTTGCACGATCAAAAAATATTTCTTCGGAAAAAAAAAGTTTTCCATCATGCTTAAGTCCATGAATACCGTATTCAAATTCGTTTTGTTTCAATGTACCTAACAAACTCTTTTCAACTATATAATCACGTTCGGGAACAAAATTAAATGATGAAACAAAGCCTAATTCTTTTTCAACTTCCATAAGCTGGAGTACTTTCCGGTAACCATTATCATGTTCAACATCATGAGTGAGTACTAATGCAAACTTTTTACCATCAGGCCAGCCAATCCAGTTTTCCGGTTTCTTCTCAGATCCTTTAAGGATAGGCCATACATCTTTGCACTTCTTTAGTTTCAACAAGATAATTTTCCGTCGAATGAAGAGCTGTAAAAATCGTGGTATGAGAGGCTTAAGTATATAAAATAGTTTTTTCAGGATTTTATTTGTCTAAAAGTTGATAAGAATTTTTGTGCCCATTAAACTTAAAAGAGACAAATTTACCAATCAACTATTAATCCCATTCTTAGCAGATCATAGTGTTCATCATCAATCAAACATTCTTTTCTTAAAATGCCTTCAATCTGAAATCCTAATTCTTTGTTCAAAGTTACGTTTCTTATATTGTTCTCAATTGTATATAAATATATTTTTTTCAATCCCAGGTTATTCAATCCGTATTTAATCCATAACATAGTTGCTTCTTTTGCAAATCCCTTTTCTCTGTATTCTTCACTGCCAATCATCTTCCTCATCTCCGCTTTATTCTGTTTACTGTCATAATCCAGAAACCCCATCAATCCTATCGGAGTTGAATCTTCAAGAGTGATTAATCCTAATAAATTACGTTCATCCTTTGTGATTTTGTCCAGAGTAGTATCTTCGTTGTTTAACCGTGATAACAAGAACATTCGTCCTAGCTCATCTTCAAGCCAGCTGTTTACAACTTCGTAATCTGTAGCTTTATTATATAATCTGATTTTTATTTGTTCACCTGACAAGGGAAGCTTCAGTTTTTCCAGGGCGTGATTTTCATTTGTAATTATTTCTGATACATCTGTTCGGGGTTTGTTTAATGATGATTCCAGAAGTGCATTAACGAGTGAGAGGTAATCAGCATTTTTAAAACCCCATTTAGATGTTTCATCAACTATTGCTTTTGAAACTGTATCAATAGTCATATCATTCATCATCTTAATTTCGAAATCTGTCATTCCTGAACCCTTTCATTTATTGAAAGTTGACCAGTTTGTTTTGATTGTAAGATTAATTATAGTTTTGGCTGGGAATTCTTGAATAGAAAATTCTTGAAATTTTAGTTGCGAATTATTTTTAGGTAATCAACAATCCCCTGATTAATTACTTCTATAATTTTCTTTCGTGATTTTATAAATAAATAACTTCTAAATAAAAAATGTCTAGATAATAAATGTCTGAAAGCCACAGCATGAAGATGGCATTAAGATCACGAATCGGTTTCGCAACCATCCAAAAAGATGTTACTAAAAGGTCTTTCGTGGAATACTTTTGAAATTTTGGTGCAAGTTTTACTTTATTCAGATCGTCAATAGAGCTGGTAGTATTATTCTCTTCAAGAATTGTCCAGCCTGTTTTAGTAAAAATCTCCCTGAAATCAACAACACGCAAACGACCTTGCGGAATAAGCGGATTATTCAAAAACTTCCACTTAATATCTGAATATTGGTAAAAATTGAATATCGTAATTGACTTATCAAAACTCGAATACTGATCACCAATACCGGCAAGATGACTTGAGATCGTATCATTTTTTGCTACACGATTGAACTCAACTAAAAGGTTTTGCAACACTTCTGCATCAAGATGCCCGAATACTACTGTTGAAAATATCAGGTCAATAGAATTATCCGGCAATTTTGAAATCTGGTTGTCTCCAACAGATAAATTAATATTTATTTTTTTCAGAAATTCAAAAACAGATTCTTTCTTTATTTGTTGAAACAATGATTTCAGATGTTTCATTCTCTCATGATTTAACTGCGTAAGAATCTTTTCTAATTTACCTGAATCATAAAATTCAATAAAAAGTTCGAGAACTCTTTTAAGATTATCTTTCTGAAGATTAGGTGTAATATCGAATGTCCATATTTCAGCAGCCCCACTCAAATAAAGACCAATTGGAACTATTGGCCACCAGCCTGTTCCAAGTTCCATTGCCGTAAAATTCTGCTTACGAGTGGGATTGAATTTCTGATAATTTTCTAAATGTCGTTGACAATTATTCAATTTATTCTCAAACACAGCATGAGAAGGGAAGTAACTTTTATTAATATACTTTTGTAACAGTCGATTCCACCAATAACTTTTCGGTAATATTCCTATTAATTGTTGAACTGCACTTTTTAACATCCAGATTTTCATAATCAATATTTATTTTGTGGTTAGTTGAATTGATTCAAGATTGAAATTATCTTCTTCTATAAAGTTTGCCGTGTTTGAAATTCCTTCTAACCGATCAAGACGGCTTTTTAATTCCTTAGCAAATATCTCTACAAATGGATTTACAAGCATTGCATGGGGATTAATTGGTAAATCAATTATATCTAAGCCACCAACAGCAAGATCACTCCAACCCATTTTAGGGTCGGGATAAAACTTGTAATTAATTTTTGGTTTTACAAGTGTAAGAACACCTTCGTACGGTTTTGGGATATAATCTTCCATCGCTTTGTCATTTAGTGTTTGCACTGATGCTTCAAAACCTGATTCTGCACGACTTACTCCATCCTGATCGTGAGAATCTACACGCCATCCGCCATCGTCATAAATTCGTTTCTTCTCTTTTATATATTCCCAAAGATCTTTTGGTTTTAATTTTACTGCATTAGCCAAATGGAATCTAATCTTTTGTGTCATATAAGTTGTGATATTAACCTTCAGCATCTTTTGCATGTTATAAGTATCCATCATTGCAACCATTGCCACCTCTTCGCCTCTTAAACGTAAGCGCTGTGCCATTTCATATGCAACTGTTCCGCCAAGACAATAACCGCCAAGCAAATATGGACCTTTAGGTTGAACGGCAATAATTTCTTGTAAATATTTTTCTGCCATTTCTTCAATCGTGTGTAAGGGTTTACTATTACCATCAAGACCTTGTGATTGAAGACCATAAAGCGGATAGTCTGGTTCCAATTGTTTTGCAAGTGCATTGTATAATAAAACATTTCCACCTGCACCATGAACTAAGAATAATGGTCTCTTTGAACCTTTAGTTTGAATTGGAATTAGTGAAGGCCATTCAAAATTATTATCTTCTTTATTGATCAGTTTGTTAGCTAAGTCTTGAATAGTCGAAGCTGTGAATAACATTGCAAGAGGAAACCGCTGACCAAATTCTTCTTCAATCCGGTTGAAGAGTTTAACAGCAAGGAGTGACTTACCTCCCAGTTCAAAGAAATTGTCCTTCACACTAATCTTTGAAACGTTCAGCAGTTCTTGCCAAAGACTCAATAGTTTCTCTTCAGTTTTATTTCCTGGTGCAATAAAATCCTCAAATTGAATTTCATTTTTTTCGGGAAGAGGCAGTTCATCAAAATTAATTTTATCGTTAATATCGATTGGTATTTTTTCCAGAACAACAAAACTTTCCGGCAACATTGATTCCGGTAATTTGCTGCGAAGTTTTTTTCTTAGATTTTTTATTAGCACAGGTTTTTGCTGTGATTGAATTTCTTTCGTATTTCCTGAAGGAACTAAATAAGCGATGTATTTTTTCAATCCTTCAGGAATATTTTTCTGGGATACAATGACATCTTTTATTGATTGATCTTC
>JANWIS010000076.1 GCA_025449775.1 Ignavibacteriaceae bacterium | reverse complement strand
TGCATCCAGTATGATCAAACTCAAAAAACAGGGGTCAGTTTGGCGCGAAGAAGTGGGGTCAGTTTCACGCGAAGAAGTGGGGTCAGTTTGCCGCGAAGAAATGGGGTCTACTTACGCGAAATTTCCACTGTGACAATGGGTTATAAGTACGAGTATGATCAGTTAAACAGGCTTATTGGAATGAAAGCCTTTACAGATATACTCCCGGATTCAAACCAGTGGAGCTCGGGAAGTGCAATTGCAGACTTTCAGGAAGCTATTCATTACGATGCCAATGGCAATATTCTCAAATATTTCAGAAACGGAACGACTATGGGCAGCAATCCATTAGCAATGGACTCTCTATTTTATCAATACACATCAGGCACCAACCGTTTATCTTATGTTCTGGATTCAGTTCCTTCAGGAAATTATACTATCGATATTGACAAACAACGCCCCCTTAATTACCTTTATACTGCCGATGGCAACATGATGGTTGATTCCAGCGAAGGATTATGGATCTACTGGAATACATACGGTAAAGTTGATAGTATCAGCAATCGAAATAGTCATACAGCACTGAAATTTGTCTATGACCCTTCAACAAACAGGGTTGAAAAGAGGTATTTTATTGATATGAATACAACCCCAAAATTAGAGCTAACAACATTTTATATAAGAGACCCGCAAGGAAATATTCTTTCAATTTATGAAAGAGACGATCAAAACTTCCTCACCTGGTCTGAAATACCATTGTACGGATCATCAAGATTGGGTGTATTCAATGCTGATACGATTGTTTGGAAAACTGGTTGGAGCTTTACCAATGCACCCATTTCCAATTTGATGTCCGGAAATAAAGTCTATGAACTTACAAATCATCTAGGAAATGTCCTGGCAACTATTTCAGATCAAAAATTGCCTGTTGATACCAACGGTGGAGGTACAGATTTTTATGCACCTATTTTCGTAAGTGCGCAAGATTATTACCCGTTTGGGATGCCAATGCCCGAGCGAAATATTAGCAGTTCAGATTACCGGTTTGGATTTAATGGACAGGAAAAAGTTGATGAGTTAAGCGGTACAGGAAATCACAACACGGCTTTATTTTGGGAATATGATACTAGATTAGGTAGAAGATGGAATATTGATCCTAAACCTAATGCCTCAATTAGTAATTATGTTGTATTTGCTAACTGTCCAATTTTAATGAATGATCCATTGGGAGATACTACATATCTTTTTAATACTAAAGGAATATTTATTGGTACCATTCTAGATAATCTAGGTACAAATGAGGTAGTATTCATGTCTGAATCAACAGCAAAAATATTTATGAAGTTTCACAATCAAGGTACTTACTCTGCAGATATCTTAGGAAAAGTTGCTCGAACACCTCAATATGCTTATGCAAGAATAACAAAACATACTCGCGATCAGCTTTATGAAAATAGACAATCGAGAGGTTATAATGAAAATATGGGACTTCTATGGATTAATTCCAAAACAAAGGAACTGCAAACATGGAAATGTCCAGATTGTGGTATTCTTAATTTTAAAGCAGATGAAGATAAAATGTTTGACCGAAATGGATTTAAAGGTAAGACTGATGTAAAAGGTTTGATATTTATAAAATGGCATTCACATACAGGCACCACAGATGTAGAAACCGATCCAACAAAAGATTATGCTCCTGGTGGAAAAAATGAAAGGGAATTTCCTTGGATTGAATTTAATCTTGAGAAACAAATAGCGGTTAATGGTTTGGTTGGGTTGATTTTATCTGATGAGACATTTACAATTTTTCATATGAAACAAAATGACAGTGAAGCTATAGGTAACATTAAGTTTAAGAAATTCGATCTAAAATCAGGACTTGAAAGAAAATTGAAATGATTAATACCAATTATAAATATATTTTGTTCGTTCAAATATGGACAGTACTATTAACAATATCTTGTAACCAAAGAGATCAAGCAAAAATTATACGAAAACAAGTAAACGACTCAATTATACTTTCTGACGATTTATTTGTAAAAGTTGATTCATCTGTAACAGTATATGAGAATGTTGATCACAGTTGGATTACAAATGTATTTCAATTTAGAAAGGAATATTATATGGCAATTTATCACAAAAATGATGATACAAACAAGTTTTTCTTTGGCAATATATCTCCTTACTATGTAAATGACAAATTAATCAATAAAGTTTCAAAGGAAGGAATTTGGATTGAATATTATTCTGACGGAAAAATTAAAAATATATTGAATTATAAAAATGACAGTTTAAATGGATTTTTATTTCAATTTGATGAAGTAGGGGTTCTAATGAACACGTTCGATATGAAAAGTGATACTATTTTTAAAAAATATGCAATTATTTTAGCTCCCTAAATAGTGTCCATAATTTGAATGGCACATTGTCAATATTCGCCTTTTTCTAACAGCGATGAACTGATTTCTCACTGGAAAAGCTCCAATATCCGATAGGTCAAAATCTCACATAATAGAGCATAAAAAAGGCCACTTTTTGGCTATTTTTTCCTACCTTCAGATCAGTTCAAGGCTTCTTTCTTTATTTGGTTTCCAACATGATAGGAGGTGAAAAATTAAATCCGTTTGGGATGGTGATGCCGGAGCGAAATAGTAGCTCTTCAGTTTATCGATTTGGGTTTAATGGTCAAGAAAAAGATGATGAAATTAAAGGAATCGGAAGTAGTTATGAATTTTCTTATAGAATTTATGATCCAAGATTAGGTAGGTTTTTATCAGTTGATCCTTTGGTTCGATCATATCCTTGGAACAGCTCGTATGCATTTGCAGAAAATGATGTTATTCGTTCAATAGATTTAGAAGGGTTAGAAAGATTAAAAATTACAAATAATAATTCTCAAACTAGAACTGCTTGCTTAACTATCACAAAAGATATTGAAATTGTAAAAACAACAAATTTACCTCTTGAATATACAAATATTAATCCAGAACAAGTTAGGAAAAATTATGAAAAGGGTAATACAACTTTATATGTAAATGAACTACCGACAAATGGAAATTCTGTTACATTTATTACAAAAAAAGAATGGAAAAAAGGAATTGGTTATAAATTAGATATTATTTATGATGTAACAGTAAAATTGGTTGAAGTCAAGGATGTAAGCGATTTTATAACAACACAAACAGGATTGCCAAGTATTGTGCAAACTGCATCTACTCCCTTCACTGATGAAAGGGGAAATCTCACTCCCAAAAAGGCAGCAATATCTGAAACAAGCAGAAAAAGCAATACAGGAGTAATGTTAAATCCAGGATTTAATAATAACCTTTCTGCAGAAGACGTTATCACTCATGAAGTTGGCATTCATAATATGGCTGGTGTAGAGCATGAAATAGATGCAAAAGGTGAAGTAATTTATCCGCGGTTTGGGTTAGAAGGCAATCAGCCAGGATTCATTTATCCTACAACTGAAGAAACAAAAACGATAATCAAAGAAAATGCACAAAGGGGAAGGGTAGATTATGAATAATAATTATTATATTCTTTCATTATTTGCAGTACTGTGTGTGGGATGTTCAGTAAAAAAACCTAAATCAGCTTATTATAATTTCCCTATAGATGACCATGTTCCTAAAGAATTTGTATATGATACAATTTCGGCATGTTTTTACTATGAGAACTTAATAAAATCCTATATAGATTTGGATGCTGTAGTAAAGACTTCAGGTTTTATCCAAGCTGATTCAATTTCAGAAATAGCATATAAAAAGGGTTATTTTATTGATGGTTATTATTATGCAAACTCACTTTCGCACAAGGGTATTAATATCAATATTGATAAAAAGTCGATTGCATTATTTTATGACACTTTATTTCAAAAATCTTTAAGGGAAGGCACAAATGCTGAAACAAATATCAATCCCTTTTGTGGAGCCTATTATAAGAAATTTGAAATGAAAATTGAAGTCATGTTTATCGATTCTATTTATCAAAGAGTTCCATTGTTCATTGACTGTAATCAATATAAAATTCTTCAGGAAAGTAATAACAGGAATAATTACCAAATGATGTTACTACCAACTTATGCTATTACCAAAATCTTTTCATGGCGAGAACTTTAACTGGATATTCCGTGCTAATTGACTCGATTATTTCTCGCCAAAGTGAACCGCCAAAATTAAGTATGTAAATAATGGAAGTTGCTACTGCTTCACTTGTAGCAATTTTATTGATTAATTTCTGACTGATTTTCGGTTTTGCTTTTTAGTGGTAATTTCAAGGGTTTTTCTATTAATTCTATCCGGTGTGTTTTATGGCCAAGCTTGTGTAAAATCACATCATCCATGGATTTAATTATTTGAGTCAATAATCTTGAAGAATTATTTATTTTTCTGATGTATGAAAGTAATTCACCTCAATTATAGGTCAATCATTAAGAATGGTATATTAATTGTAAGGAGCCATTTTCAGAAATCGCTTCATTACAAAATTAATACCTTGACATCCATTCAGAAGAAAGCTACTCTCCACCATTCATTGAACTTGATTGATCTGTTCGATGAATTCATTACACAAAGCATACGTGGGAAACGCACATTGATAAACGGCAATAAGATTCGAGGTAGTTCTTGCAAAAATTACTTTTCGACCAGGAAGTTATTAAAAGAGTTTTTTATTTCCCATCCTCGATATACCCACTTGATAGAAATTCAAGGATCTGGATTGAATAAATTTCGATATGCTGCTAATCATTGGAAACGATTTTATAAAGTATTGACTAATTTCATGTCCAATAATAAATTATACCATGATAACTACATAGGATTCCATATTAAGAATATCAAAACATTTTTGAGTTGGCTGGAGCAAGCTAAAGGGTTTCGACTTACCGGAGTATTAAAATGTCTTTTCGTTAATAGAGAGGAAATACCAATAATCACCTTAACAATGAGTAGGCTGCAACAGCTTTTCAATAGCAAAAAGTTACCGGCAGGTTTAAATCAAAAACAATTAATTGTTAAGGACATATTTGCATTTGGATGCATTTGTGGATTGAGATTTAGTGATTTGATAATGCTTACAAAAGCAAATTTGATTACCAGGGAAAGTGACGTTTATCTTGAAACCACATCTTCTAAAACTCAATCCAAATCCCGGTTAAAACTGCCCTTAGAAGGAATTCAGATCATCAATCGATATCATAATAAGGGTAAGAGGTTGTTTCCGTATATTTCAAATGCCTGGTTTAACATATGTTTGAAGCAAATCGGTGAATTGGCCGGTTGGACGGAGCCGCTTCCCAAATTCAGGTCGCATAAGGGAAAACTCGTTGCAGTCAAACGAATAAACGGGTTGGATTACAGGTTTTGCGACCATATCACTTCTCATACCATGCGAAGAACAGCTATTACACTTTTATTGATGTTGGGGGTACCTGAGTTGGTAGTAAAGCAAATTTCAGGACATAGTCCTGGCAGTGTATCATTTTACAGGTATGTCAATTTGGCCCAGTCATATATGAATTCAGAAGTTGATAAGGCGTTTGATAAGATATTTGAACATGTCGAATCAAAAGCTTAAATTGGAAATTGCACTTAAATAAACCCCGCTTTTGGGAAAAATCAAAACGACGCCCGAACCTACTAGTCCAAGCGTCGTTTATTATTATATCATTCTTCAATTCCCTCGAATCAATACTAACTCTTGAATCTTTGTTATGAAAGCTGTGCGTAATGTACAATAGTATATTCCACTTTCGATATCAGATGGTAGTTCAATTTGATGTGAATCTTGGTTTGTGAAAAGTTTTTGTTTGTAAACAATTCTACCAGTTACATCAATTATCTCGAGCTCTTTTAAAGGATCTTCTGAATACGAATATTGAATGCTGAATGAACCATTGTTTGGATTTGGAAAAACACTGAAAGAACCTTCATCAATTACGGGATCTTGTATGAAATGACCAATTCGGTTTGCAGAATCCTGGCAGATTAAAGTCCACAAATCAATATTGTAATCAATCCAAAATTCTTCCCTCCAGTGCTCCATGGATCTTTCAGAAAACGGAATATCAATTTCTTCTTCATGAAGTAAATTCGTAGTATCATTCGGAACAAAATCAACACATTCTAATGAATCAGTCTGAGTGGTTCTAACAAAATATGCTTCCCAGGGAAAAGGTCCTTTTGAAAGTGTAGAGCCAAAACCAACAACAGTATTTTGTAGTAGAGTGCCTGAAAATCCACGATCCTCCAAAGAATCTCCAAACGATTTAACCCAGTTTAAGTTACCAATTGAATTGGTTTGAAAGATGGTCATATTGAATTGGAAGGCATTTCGAACCCAGCTGTAGCCTATACCATAAAAACTGGAATCGGAACTCACTAATACATCCTTCCCATAATCTGTTGAATCAGGTAATCCAAAATCATATAATCCAGACCACTGAGTAATTCCGAATGCATCG
Organism: Ignavibacteriaceae bacterium; assembly: GCA_025449775.1. Taxonomy (GTDB): domain Bacteria; phylum Bacteroidota; class Ignavibacteria; order Ignavibacteriales; family Ignavibacteriaceae; genus IGN2. The sequence continues at coordinate 2,414 of JANWIS010000076.1, read as the reverse complement.
GTCTATACCATAAAAACATGGGAATCTCCTGTAGGTAAATATCCATAAGAGTGTCCAATAAAGATACATCCGTCATCAAGAGTTTCCTTTAAGGAGTAAGAAAAATCATCAGCTAAAGAATCGCCATAAACCTTTACCCATTGAATATTTCCATTAAGGTCTGTATTCATTAAAAATGCCTGGGAAAGAAAGTTCAAGGAATCCACAGTATTTCCCGTAATATAAAGCGAAGAATCTTTGAATATGATATCATAACCATAATCCTGTCCCCCATTGATATCAAGTGCTTTGGACCAAACCATGTTTCCATGATAATCTGTCCTGATTAAATAAACATCGGTTGGAAATGTTGCATTATTTGTATATCCCACGATGTAATATCCCCTATCCGCATCAATAACGGAACGGGCATGCTCCTCACGGCTATCCCCATATCTGGTCAATCCCAATACATTTCCGGAAGGATCTGTTCTCAATAAAAATGCGTCCTGATGTTTATTTGCATCGGGAACCCTGACATCACCCACAGTTACATATTCATAGGTGGTATCTACCAAACTTTCAATGATGCAAAATCCTTGCTCCAAATCATAAAACCGATATCCATTGGTCCATAAGTGAGATCCAAACTGATCGATCTTTCCAATATAAACATTTTCATACAAACCACCCTGATTGTCAACAGTATCGGTGTACCCTGTAAAAATCAGCACTGAATCATGAGTGAGGCAAATAGAATACCCTTCGTCATCTTCATAATTCCCATAAGTGTATTGAGTAACAATTTGAGCAATGAGATTAAACGGCAAACAAAATAAAAATAAAACAATTGCAATTTGAATTTTGTTAATCACAGTTTTCATAACATAGAGGTTTTTTAAAATGAATCAACACTTATTTGTTCAAAATGAAATGAAATAAACTAAATGAAATACTATCTTAATAACAAGTACTCAATGAATAAAAAAACGACTTAATAGATGAGTCGTCAGTTAAAAACCTATATAACCAGGGGTAGTTACGAAGAGGCTAAAATAGTAAAATATTTTAAATCAAAAAATAAAATAAATTGCCAACTTGTTTGATGAAACAATTGACCAATTTTAGTACTTTTTTTGTTAAATCATAACATTTCAGAAATTGGGACATTTTCACTGAAAAATCAGTTCCTCGTTACTAGAAAAACGAAGTGCTAATAATGTTTTTAGCATATTTTGTCTGAATATACAAGGGGCTAAGACACCAAACGGCTAATAATTTTATTATCTAAATAAATTAACAGTCAATAACAATTGGATTCTTAATACTGAAATTTCCATTTTTAAAGACAAATCATCACATTAACCTAATTAGATACAATTAATGCTCAATAACATTTAATGCATTGATCATGTATATGTAATAAGTCAATAATGTGACAATGGTTACTGATGACAATAAATAAATATTCCGCTTTTTAATAGTTGGATTTCGGAAAGAAATAATAAAACTGAAAATTGAAATCACCATTAATAAAATTGGTAAATATAAGCCGACTGTGTAGAACAAATTGCGCGATAAAAACTTATAACCAAATGTATTTATTATAAATATTATACTACTTATGATGGAAAGCTTTAAGGAATATTTTACTATTTTGTTAATCATTATCTACTGGATTTTGGATTGACTGTCCCTTTTAATTTACCAGATGTATTCATGGTAGAACCTTGACCTGGATTTCCAAACACATCAGGACTTCCCGAAAGTCTAGGATCATACGTTGGCTGTTTTCTTTCCTTAGCCATACCAACAACATCAAATCCTTGGATAAAATTATTTATGTCACTTATAATATTACCAATTTGGTCATTGTCAATTGATCTGTGATTGGAACCTGGAGAAAGTATATTTGCTCCATTAGTTGATTTTGAATCAAGAACATCAACTGTTTCTCCACCGACAGCTTCTGAGGTTTGGTAATAATTAATAACAAGCTTGACATTTGAAGGGATGTTATTATCATCAATCCCAAATGGTTTTGGATCTTGTGTATCCAATGTGATAAGTAAGTCGATTTGTACTGTGGGATTATCATTGACTAGTTCTATTACATTATCTCCGCCACCACTATGTCCTACTACAATTACTTGCCCGCCAGAATTTACTGCTTTGAATCTTTCAATCGTTGTTTTAATGTCATTCTTAGTATTATCTGAAGAAGATGAAGCAAATGTTACCACTTGTATTTTTGCCTTCCCTTTCGCAGCTTCTGTAATAGCGCCTAATCCCGTTGCATCTATTCCCAATGCTCCTCCTGCATTTTGAGCTTGCGTCAAATTATCTTGAGGATCTCCTCCATATCCTTGAATAACTAAAATCAAGATTTGTGTACCGGGGTTGATTGTTGCAGGTTCCAAACCCTCTAAATCTAT
>JANWIS010000075.1 GCA_025449775.1 Ignavibacteriaceae bacterium | reverse complement strand
TTCCGATCGATCCTGATTTTCCAAAGGATAGAATAAAACAATTGCTGGATGACAGTGAAGCAGAAATTGTTCTCACTCAATCCTGGATTAAATTAAAATTAGACCTTCCTGAAAATATTCAGGTTTATTGTGTTGACAGTGGAGATTTTGATAAGTCAGATATCAACGAATTAACACCTGTACAAAAACCTGAAAACCTTGCTTATGTACTTTACACTTCCGGTTCAACTGGTACTCCAAAAGGAGTAATGATTGAACATAGAAGTGTTGTTAACAGGATGCTTGATGTTAATGAAAGATATAGTATAAAAAATACAGACAAAGCAATTACGCTTACTGCTCTTCAGCACGATCTGTCTGTGTATGATTTATTTGGAATGCTGATTGCAGGTGGTTCTCTTATAATTCCTGACAGTGAAAAGCGTCTCGATCCTTCTCACTGGGCAAAAATTGTGAAAGACAATAAAGTTACATTCTGGAATTCGGTTCCAGCATTCCTTGATATGTTCGTGGATTATCTTGAAAATCTGAAAGATAAAAACCTGATATCAGATTCATTCAGAATCACTGTTCTTTCTGGTGATTGGATTCCTGTTTCACTTCCCGGCAGATTAAGAAAACTTTTTCCGAATATTACAATTGTTGGTTCAGGCGGACCGACCGAAACAACTATCTGGGATATTTATAACTTTATTGGTGAAGTTGATCGAAACTGGAAGAGCATTCCATACGGTAAACCGTTGACTAATGCTTCATATTATGTAATGAAAAATAATCTTGAAGAATGTCCGGATTTTGTAACCGGCGAATTATGTATTGGCGGTACCGGGCTTGCAAGAGGTTTCTGGAAAGACAACGAAAAGACAAAAGAAAAATTTGTTTCTCATCCCGTAACCGGAGAAAGATTATACAAGAGCGGAGATCTCGGTTTTTACCGTCCTGATGGAATGATACAAATTGCCGGAAGAAAAGATTTCCAGATTAAAATACGAGGGCTGAGAGTTGAGCTTGGTGAAATTGAATCGGCAATGGAGAAACATCCGGAAATAAAAGATGCTGTTGTTACTGCTGTTGGGGAATCACAGACAAATAAAAGATTGGTCGGTTACATTGTAACTTCTAAAGAATTTGAAACTGAAGCTGGTCTATCTGCCTCAACACCTAAAACAGAAATTATAACTGAAGATCAATCTCAAAGAGATGGCTCACTATTGACGGAAGTACAAAAGATTGAGTTAAAACTTCAGCATCTCGAGATCAGACAGAACGATGATGATAAACCAAAGATTGCACTTGAAAAGCCATTGATGAATAAGCGTCTTACAGAGAAATATCTTTCACGACAAACGTACCGTAATTTTTTAAATGGAACTGAAACAATATCACTTAAAAAATTCAGTGAGTTCCTAAGCTGTCTTGCTCAGTTAAATACTGATGAACTGCCTTTTCCAAAATATCGTTATCCTTCGGCAGGAAGTTTGTATCCGGTACAGGTTTACCTCTATATAAAACCTGGAAAGATAGATGGTGTTCAAGGTGGAACTTATTATTATAATCCGAAAGATCACAAGCTGATTTTATTGTCTGCTAATCCTAAAATTAAAAAGAACATTCACACAATAAACAATTATAAAACTTTTGAAGATTCTGCATTCTCCGTTTTTCTGGTTGCGGAGTTGAAAGCAATTGCACCTGTTTATGGAACAAAAACGATTGCAAAAAGAGTACGAAAATCTACTTTCAAAACTCTTCTATCCGGTTTGCATACAATGATCGTTGGAATGAAACAACAGCAAAGTTCAGCAGATGTTTCGAGAGATTTCTGTGTGATTGAAGCAGGATATATGGGTCAGCTGTTGATGACTTCTGCACAAGAGAACCAGATTGGTCTTTGTCCTGTTGGCGGAGTTGATTTCAACCAGATACGCGAGTACTTCGATGTTCAGGATACACATATGTATATCCACGGATTTATGGGAGGAGCAATTTCCAATGATCAAACTAAATCATTTTCATTAATTGCTGATATACCTTCTTCTTCAGCAAAAAAGAATACTAAAGAATCATTTATACAGGATGTGAAAAATTATCTTCAGGACTCAATTCCTGATTATATGATCCCGGCAAGTTTCGTAGTGTTGGATAAACTTCCATTAACTCCTAATGGAAAAGTTGATAGGAAAGCGCTTCCTGTTCCCGAAGATGCAAATAATATTCCTTCCTCGGAAATATCTGCAGGAGAGATGAGTCCATCTGTAGAAAAAATTTCCAGTATTGTAAAAGCAGTTCTGAAAATGGAAAACATAAATCCATCAGTTAACCTGTTCAATCTCGGTGCAACATCAATACAAATTATAATGATTACAAACCAGCTTGAAAGCAAGCTTGGATTCAGACCGAGAATAGATGAAATTTATTCAGATCCCAAAATTTCTGCTATAGCTAAAAAGTATGATAAATATATCGGTGAAAATTCAAAACAGTCCGGGGATTCAACAAAGAAAATGGAACAGGATAAAACTCTGGAACTGCTCAAAAAAGTAAAATCACTTTCAAAAGAAGAAATAAAATCAAAACTTGCACAGATGGAGGAGAAAAAAGTTTAATGAGTGATACCTATGATGAAATAGCCCAGCTTTCCAGCGAAGAACGGGCTTTATTAGAACAACTGATGAAGGAAGAAGGAGTTGATATTTCTCAGCTTCCGATTTCTAATGTAAACAGGAATGAAGATATACCTCTTTCATTCAGTCAGGAAAGACTATGGTCATTGTGGAGTTTGGCTCCAGATAATCCAAGCGAAAATGTTCATGTATCGTTCGAGATAATGGGTAGTCTTAATATAAACGCATTAGAGAATGCAGTTAATGAAATTATAAAGCGCAATGAAATTTTAAGAACAATCTGTGTTCAAAAAGAAGAAGGAATCTTCCAGCAAATCCAGCCGGAGATGATTCTGCAAGTTGAACAATTTGACTTTTCAAAATTCAGTGAATCAGAGAAAAAACCTGAAGCTAAAAAGTTTATTGAAAAAGAAATATCCTCTCCCTTTAATCTGACCAGACTTCCAATTTTCCGGATTCTTCTTTTAAAACTTAATTCAGATCACTTTGTACTTACGATTCTTACACACCAGTTTGTATCTGTTGGCTACACAGCCAATATGATATTGCAAAAGCTTGCTGATTACTATAATACTTTTGCCGGCAAGCAAACAATCAAAACTGAACAACATGAATTTGATTATGCAGACTTTGCTGTCTGGCAGAAGAAAAGAATTGAAGGAAAGTTTGGCATCAGGCAGCTTGATTACTGGAAAGAAAAAATAAAATCTATCCCCCTTCAGCTTCGTTTTCCTGGAATTAAAAAAACGGGCACTGAAAACAGCAAAGCATCTTCATTTGGTTTTGATCTTTCAGCAAAAGTTTCTGATGGCATCCGTTCGTATTCTGAAAAAGCCGGATACTCTGTATTTATGATACTTCTCGATGCATTGCAGTTGACACTAAAAAAGCTGACCGGCGAAAATAAAATTTTAGTTACAACGGCAGTATCAACACGCGGAACAAGTGAAACTGAAATTATGCTCGGTAATTTTTCTAACAATTTACTCTTCTGCTCTGATTTTACTCAGGATGTTACTTTCAATGAAATACTAAGCAGGACAAGAACCGAAGTCGGAGAAGCATTTGACAACCAGGATCTGCCGCTTGAATATTTAGTTTCTGTATTGCAGAAAGAAGCTTCAGCTGTTATGATTCCCAGGATTCAGGTTCTTTTTATGTTGAGAGATAAAAATTCTGATGATCTTTTTAAGCTGGAAGGAATGGAAATTCAAAAGTTTCCTGTTGACTTTAGGTTTTCGAAGCTAGATTTACTTTTCGATATCTATACTGCTACAAAAGAGATCGGGATTAATATTACTTACAAAGAAAGTTTGTTTGAACAGGAAGTAATTTCAGAATTCTCAAAGATACTGGAAGAAATTCTTGCATTGATGACCACAAACCAGACAATGAAAATTTCTAAGTTGCCTCAATTTCGCTCGATTGAAAAGTACGCACAATATTCTGATTCCGAATCAAAAATTTCAACAGAGTATATTGCTCCGATTAATGAAACAGAGAACAAGCTGGTTGAAGTATGGCAGAAGTTTTTTAATATCAAGGAGATCGGAACAAAGAATAACTTTTTTGATCTTGGAGGTCATTCGCTTCTTGCATTGTCGATATTCAATGAACTTAAATCAAATCACTTTAAAAATATTTCACTTGTGGATTTATTTAATTATCCGACAATCAACTCATTGGCTAAAAAACTAATCGATGGAACAGGCGAATTAGATTCAATTGATGATGGTAAAAAAAGAGCTGAGATCAGAAGGTCTTCAAGAGACAGACGGATACGTTAATTTAAATGAAGCATGAATTAAAACAGAGAATATAAAAATGAATCAGGATCAAAATATTAATCCAAACGATATTGCTATAATAGGAATGGCTTGCAGAGTTTCCGGAGCGAAAAATATTTCGGAGTTCTGGAAAAATCTTGTCGATGGTGTTGAATCATTTTCTCCGATCAGTGATGATGAAATAAAATCTTTAGGAATAAGTGATTCGATGATAAATGATTCTGCATATATCAAATCTCTTCCGATCCTTCCAGATGTAGATAAATTTGATGCTTCATTTTTTGGCTACACTCCCGGTGAAGCAAAGGTGATAGATCCACAACATCGTCTTTTCCTCGAATGCTGCTGGGAAGCTATAGAGAATGCAGGTTTTAGTGTTGATAAGTTCCCGGGTCAAATTGGAATTTATGCCGGATCCGCTTTAAGTACTTACCTCATAAATAATTTAGCTCCAACAATTGATCTGTTCGGATCACCTGGTGGATTGCAAACATTAATTTCCAATGACAAAGATTATTTAGCAAGTCGTATTGCATATAAATTAAATCTTAAAGGTCCGGCGATAAGTGTTCAAACAGCATGCTCAACTTCATTGGTCGCAACTCACCTTGCTTGTGAAGCATTGATAAGTCATCAATGTGATGTCGCTTTGGCCGGCGGTGTTTGCGTTATTTTACCTCAGAATAAAGGATACTTATTTATTGAAGGCAGCGTTTTATCAAGAGATGGTCATTGCCGGGCATTCGATTCAAAAGCAGAAGGTACCGTTTTTGGAAATGGACTTGGTGTAGTTGCTTTAAAAAGATTATCGGATGCAATTAAAGATAACGATGATATCTATTCTGTAATTAAAGGAACATCGGTTAATAATGATGGTTCAGATAAAGTTGGATATACAGCTCCAAGCTCTATTGCACAATCAAAATTAATTTCTGAAGCATTAAGTGTTGCAGGAATTGATCCATCAGACATTTCATATATCGAAACTCACGGAACCGGCACTACTCTCGGTGATGCAATAGAAATTGAAGGGCTCAAGCGTGCTTTTGGAGAATGCGATGGCAAAAAAGGATTTTGCGGTATTGGTTCTGTAAAAACCAATATCGGGCATCTCGATGCAGCTGCCGGAATTGTTGGATTAATTAAGACATCGCTTGCATTGAAGAATAAAAAAATACCAGCCAGCTTGAATTTTGAAAATCCAAACCCTCAAATTGATTTTGTAAACAGCCCTTTCTATGTTAATAACAAACTTCGGGATTGGGATCTCAACGGTAAACCACTAATAGCTGGTGTCAGTTCATTCGGAATGGGCGGAACAAATGCTCATATCATTCTTGAGGAATTTAAAGTGAAAATCAAATCCATCAACTATGATAGTGACAAACAGTTAATAGTTGTTTCAGGGAAAACCGAATCTGCACTCAAGAGAAATGTTAAAGCTTTGATTGATCATCTTTCACTGGATACAAATGATGAACTGGGAAATATTGCTTTCACTTTGCAGGAAGGGAAAAAAGAATTTGAGTGGCGACAATTTGTTGTTGCGGACAAAAAGAAAAAAGTTTGTGAAAAATTAGAAGCCGTACTTGGTTCAGGTTTAAATAAAGGTCAGGCCAGCATGAATGAAAAACCACACCTGGTTTTCATGTTCCCCGGACAAGGAGCTCAATATTTAAATATGGGGCGAAGCCTTTATGAAAAAGAAAAATTGTTTAAAGAAATTATAGATCAGTGTGCTGAATTAGTAAATGCACATCTGGATCTTGACATCCGCGAATTGTTGTTCCCAAAAGAAGCAAATGATCAGTTAGCAAAAAAACTTGAACGAACTGTTTACACTCAGCCAGCATTATTTATTATTGAATATGCACTTGCAAGATTGTTAATCAGTTACGGTATTAAGCCGGATTCAATGATTGGACACAGTGTTGGTGATTATGTTTCAGCATGTTTAAATGGTGTGTTCAATTTGGAGGATGCATTATTTATTCTTTCGAGGAGAGCTCAATTAATGCAGCAGCAAGCACCCGGAAGCATGCTTTCAGTAAGACTGGGTGAACAAGAGATTAAAAAATATTTAAATGATGATATTGCTCTTGCTGCAATAAACTCTCCGAACTTACTTGTGCTGTCGGGAGAAACAGAAAAGATCAATGCGTTGTCGAATATATTAACCGAATCAAAAATAGAAAACAGGTTACTCTTCACTTCGCATGCATATCATTCTAAGATGATGGAACCGGCAATTCGATTATTTATTGAAGAGTTTTCTCATATCAGATTAAATAAACCTTCTGGACCATTTATATCGAGCTTAACAGGAACATGGATTAAAGATGAACAAGCGACTGATCCATCTTTCTGGGCTAAACAGCTTAGAAACACTGTAAGATTTTCAGATGGTATAAAAGAGCTTCAAAAGAATAATAATTTAGTATTAATTGAACTTGGACCGGGACGTGCGCTTTCAACAATGGTAAGTCAGCATAAAAACGAGAATGTGAAGCAAGCAGTAATATCAACATTAACTCAGCCAAGTGAAGATGAAGATGATGTTGATAGATTTCTACAATCAATTGGTAAACTTTGGCTGGCAGGAATTCCGATCAGCTGGAAGGAACTTCATCAGAATAAATCCAGGAAAAAAGTTCATCTACCAACTTACCAGTTTGAAAAAGAAACCCACTGGATTGATAGATCCCGTAATTCACAATTCATTAATCAGAATGTGAAGCAAGCATCAACGCAGAATAATGTCAGGCAGTCAGATAAAAAAAGAAAAGTAAAAAAAGTTATTCAGGAATCAACAATGACAAGAAAAGGATACATAAGTAATCTAATAAAAGAAATTCTGGAAGAATTATCCGGAATTAAACAGGCTGATCTGGATGAATCGAAAACATTTCTAGAACTGGGTTTTGATTCATTATTTATTACTCAGATTAACCTGGCTTTCCAGAAAAAGTTTGAAGTTAAAATTACTTTAAGACAACTGCTTGAAACCATACCGACAATTTCTGCAATTGCTGAATTTATTGACAACAATTTGCCAAAAGAAAAATTTGAGCCGCCGAAACAGGAAATAATTGTTGAAGAAGAAACCGAAGAAATCGTAGAAGAATATCAGGAACAATTTCCATCTGAACAATTTATTTCTGATTCAAAACCTGTATCTGGAAACAGTTCAATGGAAAAGCTGGTATTTGAACAGCTTGAGGTAATGAAAAAACAGCTTGAGATTTTTGGTAAAATGGGCTCAAAGAATATATCGGAAGTTCCGCCGCAAGTACAAAATAAAATTATGGAAACTACAACACCAATTAAACAACAGACCGAAACTGCCGTTGATGGATCTTCGAAAAAAGAGAAAAAGGTTTTCGAACGTTTCGGACCGTACAAACCAATTGACACAAAAAAAGATGGCTCACTAACAGATCAGCAGCAAAAATATCTAAACAAATTAATTGCAGAGTATAACAAGAAAACTTCTACATCAAAGAAGATGACACAAGCTCACCGGGCTCATTATTCCGATCCGAGAACTGTTTCAGGTTTTCTTCCTATCTGGAAGGAAATGACATACCAGGTAATTACGGATCGGTCAGAAGGTACGCGTCTTTGGGATGTGGATGGTAATGAATATATAGATGTATTAATGGGATTTGGACAATATCTGTTCGGGCATAATCCAAAATTCATAAAGGATGAAATTCAGAAACAGTTGAACAAGGGATTTGAAATCGGTCCTCAATCACCTATAGCTGGTGAGGTTGCAAAACTTATTTGTGAACTTACTAAAATGGATAGGGCAGCTTTTTGTGTTACCGGATCTGAAGCCGTGCTTGGTGCAATAAGAGCAGCAAGAACAGTTACAGGAAAAGACAAAGTAGTTTTCTTTACAGGCGATTATCATGGAATAATTGATGAAGTATTAGTTAAAACAACTATAACCGGTGATAAGATTAGAACGATGCCGATTGCACCGGGAATTCCAAAAGAAAATGTTCAGAGCACTTTTACATTGGAATATGGTTCTGAAGAATCGCTGAAAGTTATACAGGAACATTTGCATGAAATTGCTGCGGTTATGGTTGAACCAATCCAGGCAAGACGACCTGATATTCAGCCAAAAGAATTTTTGATTAAACTCCGTCAAATAACAGAGGACGCAAATATTCCATTAATATTTGATGAAATAATAACTGGATTCAGAGTATCGCCTGGGGGTGCACAGGAATTTTATGGAATAAAAGCCGACATGGCTACTTATGGTAAAGTAATCGGTGGAGGATTTCCTATCGGTGTTATTGCCGGAAAGAAATTGTATATGGATGCTTTCGATGGTGGCTACTGGCAATATGGAGACGATTCTATTCCTGAATCAGGAGTAACATTTTTTGCCGGTACTTTTGCGAGACATCCTATTTCACTAACCGGTGCTCATACGGTCTTATCTTATATAAAAAATAATAAAGGGGTATTACACCAAACATTAAATAAGAAATCAGCTCTTCTTGCTGAAGAACTGAATCAGTTTTTAATTCAGCGGAATGTTCCGATCAAAATTCTGAATTTCAGTTCGGTTCTTTATTATACATTCCCGAAAGACCTGAACTATTTTAGTTTGTTGTTCTATTTATTGAGGCTTAAGGGATTGCATATTCTTGAAGGTTTCCCGTTCTTCCTTTCTGAAGCACATACTGATGAAGATATAAGATTTATCATAAAAGTTTTTAAAGAAAGTATTATAGAACTGCAGGACAATGGTTTTTTTCCGGCACCACAAGGAAACGATAATTTTAAGAAAGTTGAGGTTGTAGAATCAACATCCGGAGATAAAAAAAAATTCCCACTAGTTGATGCACAACGTGAGATGTGGGCAGGAGCGCAAATGAGTCCCGATGCAGCAGGACCGCATCATTCAAACCAGGGATTTTATTTAAACGGACCGCTTAATTTATCTGCTTTGAAGCAAGCAATTTTTTCTGTTGTTGAAAAACATCAAGCATTACGCTGCACTATTAGTGAGGACGGAATGGAAGCAATTTTAAACGATGGCATTATAAAAGAAATTCCGTTTGTAGATTTAAGTGATCTTCCTGAGAAGGAAAAAGAAAAACAATTAAATGAAATTCTCCGCCGCGGTGCTAAAAGAATATTCGATTTAAACAAAGGCCCGCTTGTAGAATTTAAAATAATAAAACTTTCCGCTGAACAGCACTTTTTAAATTTTTCTGCTCAGATGATAATTTGCGATGGCTGGGGAAATCATGTAATCTTTGAAGATTTAGCTTCTTACTATAGTGCATTTGTAAATAATCAAGAGCCAAAATTAAAACCGGCTGTCTCTATCCGCGAATATTCTTCGTTGCAAAAGAAGCATGAAGGATCTGTTGATCAGAAACAGTGTGAAGACTATTGGCTTTCGCAATTTAAAACAATTCCAGATCCATTAGATCTTCCGACTTCCAATCCGAGATCACCATTGCATACTTATTCCGGTGACCAGGTAAGGTCAAGGATGAGCGATGAGCTTTATCAAAACATAAAAGTAAAAGCTATCGAGTTAAACACTTCCTACTTTGCTATACTTTTAACAGCGTACTATGTATGGCTTCATAGGTTGAGTAATTCAAATGATATTGTTGTCGGAGTTCCTTTTGCAGCTCAAAGCCCTCTCGGAATGGATAGATTAGTAGCTCAATGTGCTAATACGCTTCCTATCCGAATTAAGATAGATAAAAATGAATCTTTCTCAAGCTTATTGAAAAAAATATGGAGCAGTGTATTAGATTCTCAGGAATATTGGAATTTTACTTATGGAAAATTAATTCCACAACTAAATATTCCTTTTGACTCAAGCAGAATTCCGCTCGTATCTACTCTGTTCAATTTAGATCCACCGATGGATAAAATAAGTTTTGATGGTTTAACTCATCGTTATGTTACCGGTTCACGCTTCTATTATCAGTACGATCTTGGTTTCAACCTGGTTGAAGATGAGGAATCTATAAATATTGAATGTGATTTTAATCCAGATCTTTTTGATAGAAATATCATCAGAGAATGGGTTAAAAGTTATACATTAATATTAGAATCTATAATAAAAGATGCTGGTTTCATTGTTGATCGTCTGCCGATGAAGAGTAACAGTAGTAAATTAATTCAGGCTGAGGGTACAAAGTCATCACAACAGATTTCAGAGACCAATATTGTAGAATTGTTCACATCATTTGCCAAAAAGACACCTGATTCTGTTTCGGTAATTTCTGGTAATAAATCACTAAACTTTAAAGAACTCGATAACCAGTCAGATAAAATTGCAAATTATCTTTTAAAAAATGGGACTCGACAAAACAAAGTAACAGGAATTTGTTTAAACAGAACTGCAGAGTTACCAGTTGCGCTGTTATCGGTAGTTAAAACAGGTGGTGCTTATATTCTTTTGGAATCCGGTGAATCGATTGAAAAGATCAAAGATATAACCGAATCGGCTAAGATTGATTTTGTTTTAACAGATGACCAGACTTATAAAAAACTTTCCGGTCAAATTAAAGAATTAGTAAATGTTAATGAGATACTGAATAATCCTGGTAGTTCAACTTCTAATTTGCAAGATGTTAAAATTAAGAATGATGATTTGTTTTGCATGATTCCGAAAGGAAAGCCTAATAAACAGATGTTTGTTGAAATATCTTATAA
>JANWIS010000074.1 GCA_025449775.1 Ignavibacteriaceae bacterium | reverse complement strand
TCAATGTCATCGACTTCAGCTGAATTAAATGCACTTGCATCTACAACAGTCATCGACATTTATAAGCGACTAATAAATAAAGAAGCTGATGATCATCACTACTTAATGGTCTCAAAAATTTCAACTATCTTTTGGGGAATTTATGCAATAACATTTGCAGTGCTTGCAAAAGAGCTTGGCTCATTGGTTGAAGCGGTTAATATACTTGGTTCATTGGTTTATGGAACTATCCTTGGAATATTTTTAACAGCTTTTTACTTTAAGAAAGTTAGAGGAACACCAACATTTATTTCTGCAATAATTGCCGAACTATTAGTTTTGTGTTGTTATTTTTTCACTGAGATACCATTTCTATGGTATAATGTGATTGGTTGTCTTGTGGTTATCGGTGGTGCGTTTTTTGTAAATACTCTTTTCAGTAATTCAGATAAAAAAATGTAAATCAATTATGATTGTATCTTTAAATAGATTTTATATATTAACTATACAACAAGTAGTTTAACATTCAGGTATATATGAAAAATAATAAATCAAATATATTACTTTATGGTTTGCTGATTGGCGGATTAGTAGGTGCCGGAGCCGCAATTTATTTTACCTCAAAATATTTTACAGAGAAACGGAAGATTAACCGGATGAAGAAAAATAAATTCTATGAGGGAATTGAAGATATATTCGATGCAAGCGGTGCAGAAACACCAGATGAAAATATTATTTCAGAACAAGAAATATTAGACCAGTTATATTCCAACCCAGAATAAAATAAATTTCCATTAAAATATTATTTGGCTAAAGAACGCAGGGAACAGATATTAAAAGCTGCTGCAAAACGATTCGGCAGACACGGTCTCGGTAAAACCACACTTATCGAAATTGCTCGTGATGTCAGGATTGGCAAACCAGCAATCTATCATTACTTCAAATCCAAAGATGAATTGTTTTACAGCTCAATCAACTGGGAAGCCAGCCAGTTTATTGAAGACATCAAAGCCATCTTTAATAACCAGGAAAACCCAATTGGTGCAAGACTTCTTGAATACTTTGCTTTCAAAGAAACTATTAATCAGAATTATCTTCTTGTCTATGATACTATTCTTACTCTTTTTAAAAACGATACTCTTGAAAGAGAAAAAGATATAATAAAAAATATTCTTAAAGATGAAGAAGAGATTGTAGGTTTAATGCTAAGTTCAATTTACAGTGGGCGAATTGAAAGTATGGATCTTTCGTTACCTGCTTATATTGTTCACTCGAGCTGGGGTTTACTCTTCAGCAATATTTTAAATTCAATTGCTAAAGATGGTAAACCAATTAAGCAAAAAGAGCTGATGTTCAATAGTCTCGAGAAGCTTCTTTCCTGAGAATAATAGTGAACTCTCTTTCCTACTATCATAACTAACTTCACAAAAGCTATCAATAAGGCCAACAGCACTTTCATTTCAATTAAACCTTACAAAGTAAAATTTAAGTTAGGCTATTCAAATATTTTACGACAGAATTGGAAAGAGTACAAGTCAATAATGACGATTAAGATTTTAAAAATTTTTTGAAATTGATGGTTCGGTTGAATATGTCGTAAGAGGGTGATGGCATAATATATGAACCCGCAGACAACTCTTACATTGATAGTCTGTTTAATAAAACATTAACTATCAGAAAATTAATTCAGAGTTTTTTCAAGAGAAAGGTCAACTTGATTCTACCGTTAGTTTTAAGCAAATTTGGTGTGACAGAAAATAATAGTAATGACTTCAAGACCAGGAGACGTTTAAGATATTTATCAATCATTAAACAAAATGGTTTTAAAATACAAAGTAATTCAGTTATTCTGTTTTTGTTCCATTTCCAAAATCTTTTTCCATACTGAATTTTCCACAGTTTATTTATCAATCGATTCAAGAAATAATTTCATACTTTTTAATCAATAAAAAATAAGGAGGCACATATGAAGCATTGTATACAATTTTTAACAATGACTTTATTCCTTTGCTCTTTTAGTTTAAACACTCTGATAGCACAGGAAGAAACAGGTGTATTCAGTACATCAGTTCAACACAAGGGAAATAATTCGAATGATCCTGAAGATGTTTCTGGATTAACAGGAGTTCGGATGACAACACCGGAAGAAGAAAGACTAATAAATGAAATCAGAACTCTGAGGCAGAAGAATGATAGATCACTTCGTGATAAAATTCTGTCTCTTGAAAAACAGCTTAATGCTTTAAATCCAAATTCCATTTCTAAAACCGGGGAATATTATGGAGGAATGATTTATCCTGCCGGTGATGAAAAACCTTTATTAACACCTGAAGCTATTGGTAATGTAGAAATATTTAATTCAGGTAATTCCTTTATTTCATCTCATGCAACTGCGACTGAACAGATCGGTGCAAACGTCGGACGAATTTGGGTTGTGTTCTCTATCAGATCAACCGGTGCTGCTGATACACTCCGGTTTTATTATTCAGATAATAATGGTTCAGACTGGATTTATTATGCCTGGGGAATGCTCGGTGGAACTGATCAGATCAATTATGATGAAATGGATTTAGAGATCATCGAAGAATCTACAGGAGAAAAATATTTATGGATAGTTTATGGATATAGAGAAGCTGCCAGTACAGGAAGATGGCGAACCGGAGGTGTTGTTATTCAAACACCAACATTAACAGGTCAGTTCTATGCATTATCATGGCCTGGTGATGATGCAACAAAAAGGTATTATCGTTTGCGCGTAACATCTGACAATGCCACTTATCCTACTATCGCATACATTTATATGGTTGCTTCTTTTGATTCAAGTGCTGGTTCTTCCCGTGTAAATACACAAAAAACTTTAAGAGTTACAAATCCTTACACAACTACGCCGACATTTCAATATAAGGCCGATAGGTTCTATTGGTTTTCGCAAACAGATAACAATCAAAGAGATCTTCATTCCGATATTGCTTATTTCCTGAATGGTTCGGATTCTATAATTGTATCATTCTCGAATGCACCTGATTCGACAAGTTTATTCTTTGCAAAAAGTAATATATCAAATGGACCCGGTACTCCAAATGGTGCTGGTGGATTCATCGGAGGAGGTCAGCCATCAGATCATAAACAATTTGCAAGATTATCATCTAATGGAAATAATAACGGAAGTGTTATAGCTGTCTTCAGGCAGAATACAAATTCAATATGGCGGATCACATATTTCAGAACAACTAACCATGGTAATTTTAATAATATGAACCAGGCTGCTCTGCAAGGAAGCCTTTCCAGCCATTCTTTCCAGCCGGATATTGTTGGGGTTAGGAATATGCCGAAACACTATTTTACTTGGAGAGTAGATGGCAACCCGGATTCGTTAAGATATATTGGTACAGACAACCTCGGATTCTGGGATCAGAATGCTGGAATGATGAACAGTCATACTGTACTTTCAGGATTGGTTGGTCCAAAAGCCGGTTTTAGATATGCAGATAACGATAGCTGTTTTGTGTCTTATGTTCCTACTGGTCCGTACGATATTTGGGCAGCTTTCGGGTGTTCGGGTCCTGTATCGGTTGAAGATGATGAGATAGTTCCAATTAATTATTCACTATCACAGAATTATCCGAATCCTTTTAATCCTTCTACTACGATAAAGTATTCGATCCCACAATCATCTTTTGTTAAAATTAAAGTGTATAACACAATAGGTCAGGAAATTGCCGAATTGGTAAATCAAGAACTTCAAATTGGTAATTATGAAGTAACTTTTGATGCAAGAAATTTCCCTTCAGGTATTTATTTTTACAGAATCGAAGCTGGCAATTTTGTTGAGACAAAGAAGATGATTTTAATGAAATAAATTCATCCTTATAATTCTTATTAAAAGACCACCGACCTGGTGGTCTTTTTTATTTTGAATCTTTTATAACTGAAAATCATTCTTTATTTTCTTTATTATTAAAATCATAAACTATTAGTAACCAGGGAGAAACAATAATGGCTGATGGATTACAAGAAAAAAAGAAGATGATTTCCGAAGTTGAGGCGATTAAAGCCAATGACTTTATTATCAAGTTCCTTCAGAATATGGTTAATGATGGTAAAGAGGAATTAGGAAAACTCAGGCGAAAACTTTCTGTTACATATTGGGTGATAATTTGTCTTTCAATAATAATGTTTGCACTTGGTATCGTTCTGCTCAGCGTACCAGCTATTGCTGCTTTTCAAAAACAAATTGATCAAATGCAATCATTGATCACTGCCGGTTTTGGAATAGCTGATCTTTCCGCACTTTTTCTTTTCCGACCATTGGAACGAATCCATAAAATAATGGGAGATATGAGTCAAATTATTCTGGCATTGAACAGTTATCAAACACAGGTCGGGTTGCGGTTAATGGAACTGGATGTTACAGACCGTCCTTCTATGGGACAAACTGCTGAGAATATAAATAAAGCTGCAAAGGAAAGTATTAAGCTTGTCCAGGAATATTTTGAAGCGAGAGAACCAGCAAAGTAATTTTTTTATCGATATTTATCTCAAAAAATCTGAAACCATTAGCCCAATATGAACACTAAAGATCAGAGTCAGCGGATACAGGAATTATTATTGCTGCAGAGAGTTGCGCAGAGAATTAATTCTATTTTAGACCTCGACATTCTGCTCGAAGAAGTAGTAAGTGATGTTGCACAAACTTTCGGTTATTCACGTTCAGGTATTCTGCTCAAAATTGAAGAGACAAATGAACTCGAAATCGTTGCTGTTCGCGGATGGACAGTTAATTATCATATAAAAGGCGATCGTTTTAAAATCGGTGAGTACGGAATGATAGGTCACGTTGGTTTAATAGAAGAAACATATTATGCACCCGATGTAACAATAGATCCTTATTACCAGGTTAGTGAAGAATCAACACTTTCGGAACTTGACATTCCTTTAAAAGTGCGTGGAAAATTTATTGGTGTATTTAATTTCCAGCATCAGGAAGTAAATCAATTTTCCCCTGAGAGAATCCAATTACTAGAAGCATTAGCCGGACACGTTGCAACAGCAATTGAAAATGCCCGGCTATTTAAAAATGAACGTGAAGAAAAAGAAAGGATGTCGAGAGAACTCGATGAAGCTAGAACAGTTCAGCATTCATTGTTTCCAAACTGGACACCAAATATCCCCGGATTCGAAATTAAAGGCTTGTGTCTTCCGTGCAGAGAGGTCGGAGGAGATTGGTTCGATTACATTCCTTTGAACGATGGAAGATTAGCTTTGGTGCTTGCAGATGTTTCTGGAAAAGGAATGGCGGCTGCATTATTGATGGCATCAACCAGGAGTATTTTACGTATGTATGCTGATAAAGATTTAACGCCTGGAGAAGTCTTAAATCAAGTGAATAAAGTTCTCATTGAAGATTTTCCAAAAACAAGATTTGTAACAATGATTTATGCTATCCTTGATCCAAAAAATCGTTCTTTCACATTTGCAAATGCCGGTCATCTTTCACCGCTGTTACTAACGAATAACGAAATAAAAGTTCTGGGGATGGATTATGGATTACCGCTTGGACTTGTTGACAGACCTTATTTTGAAAACACAATCGAATTCAGCAGCGGAAACAAGTTGTTGTTGTACTCTGATGGTGTAACCGAAGCAATGAACTCAAAAAATGAAGAATACGGTCAGGAAAATTTATTGAAGCATCTGAATATGACAGATTCTTCTGTACGAAGCCTTCTTGAAGATGTTTATTCTTTCACCTCGGGTCAGCCGGCTTCGGATGATATTACTTTATTAATGATAGGTTCAAAACGAAAAATTATCGTAAAGGCGGAATTGGTGCAGTGATGGATGAATATGAAAGAGCTTCAGCCGATTTGAAAAACCTTATATCAAAAATAGTTGAAACAGATTTTGTGAAGATTGTCGACACTGAAACAAAAGATGATGACTGCCGTTCGGCTCAAACAATAATTTCGCACGTGATGAATTCCGGTTATGGTTATGCAAATTATATAAGAGATTGGTTTTCCATTCCAAAAAATTCTCCTGCAAGAAGACTTTACACTCAAAATGAATTTCCATCACAGTTTGATAAAATGCTTGCTTACAATTCTGAAACGCTTGAAGGAAAGTGGGAATATACCGATGAAGAAATTATGAAGGTGAAAATGAATGTACGATGGGGTCCTCAATACGATCTTGAACAATTGCTCGAACATGCTGTTGTTCATATATTAAGACACAGAAGACAGATTGAGAAGTTTGTGGCAGCCGGGAAAATATCTTTATCGAATAGTTAAAGATATTTTTGCTGAATGATGAAAGAGAAAAATCTTCTACTTGTTGGAATATTCGCAATTGCAATGGCGTATTTAGAATCTGCTGTTGTTGTTTACCTTCGTGTGATGTACGGTATAGAAGATCTGATCCGCGATGTAAAATTCACTCCTGACATTTACACTTTGATCGAAATCGGACGGGAAGCAGCTACAATTGTTATGCTTGCATTTATAGGTTTAATTGCAGGTAACACAAAACTAAAAAAACTCGGATATTTCTTTTACTCATTTGGTGCCTGGGATATTTTCTATTACATCTGGCTTTTTATTTTTATTCAATGGCCAAAATCTTTGTTTGAATGGGATATTCTTTTCCTCATTCCATTACCGTGGTGGGGACCCGTGATAGCACCTGTTCTAATTTCAATTTTATTAATTACAATTGGTTACTTGCTAATTAAAGAAGTCAGGTTTAAAATTAAAATAATTGATTGGGTGATATTTAGCTTATCGGTAATTATAATTTTATATACGTTTATGGAAGACAGCATTAGAATTGCAGTGATTGGCGATGGAGACATAAATGAAATCCGGCCAATATCTTTTAACTGGATTTTATTCCTGGTTGCTTTCGCCGGGATGCTTATGAACAGCTTCAAAGTATTCTTTTTAAGTGAAAAGAAATCATCCTAATTCACATAATAAAATTCAGAAATGATTGATAGTTAAGCTATACCGAAGTATAATTGTAGGTTAATTTTTAAAGAATCATTAATCCGGAGAGAACTTAATGGGCAGAGGCGACAAAAAATCTAAAAAGGGAAAAAGGTTCCAGCATTCTTATGGAAAAACCAGGCAGAGAAAAAAACATTCTACACCACATTTTGTAAAAGTTGAAGAGAAACCAAAACCTATCGAAATTAAAAAAATATTCAGACCGGAACATGAAACAAGAAAGCCTGTCGTACTCGATACTCCAGTTGAACATATTAAAATTGAACAACCGGAAATTGTTGAAGTAAAAGAAGCAATCAAACAACCCGTACTGCAGTCACCGGAATCTTCTAAACAACATGAAATCGTTCATACTGTTAAGAAGGAAGAAAAGAAAAAAGAAGAGCCGAAAAAATCAGCTATCAAAGAAGAAACAAAAAAACGCGGACGACCTAAAAAAACCAAGTAGTGCTAACCAGGTAATTAACTTCACTCAATATGTGTTTTGAATTTCCTTTTTAAATGTGACTGGAAATGATAAACACCTAATTCCGATTGCGGAGAAATTCTGCCTTTATTATACGCACCCGAAAGCAATCCTTTCTGCACTTTCTCACATATCATAATATCTTCAAGCTGGATTTCATCACTCAATTTTATATCCTCTTCAATCTTTTTCACATTCAGTGTTGAATGAATATCATCATAAAAGTAATCGAAGATCACAATCGTTTTATCGATGCTGATCGGCTGAACCAAATTCACCTGTAATCTTCCCGGTAAAATGTTCAGCATGATGTTTGGAAAAATAAAATAGTAGTAAGCATTCCCTTCTCCATAAAAGTTTGCATCATCTTTAAGTGGACTGTACTGCAATGAATAAAATTCAGAAACTTCAGTTTTATACTCACTTGGAATTAATAATTTTGATAAAGATGGATGAACAAAATTTAAATGATAACCTTCAAGATAATTATCCACGTAAACTTTCCAGTTGCAGTTAACTGAATAGTGCACACGTTTATAAAATTTTTTATCGCTCAGATTGATCGGCTGGATTCTGTCTTTAACTCCGCTCATAATTTTTTGAATATTGACAGAAGGGTTGTTAATCATCGTGAAGATAAGATTTTCCCAGATATCCAGGTTAACCGGTACTAAACCAAACTCATCTTTGTTAAAATTTTCAACCGGACCGAATTGCGGCGTTTTGTGAAGTGAACCATCGAGTTTGTAAGTCCAGCCGTGGTATTTACACTGAAACAATTTGCAACTGCCGTTTTCCAGTGCAAGCGGACCGCCTCTGTGTCTGCATACATTGTAAAATGCTTTGATAGTTTTATCATCACTCCTAACAACCAAAATTGGTTTGCCTGAAATTTCAAATAAAAAATAATCTCCAATAGAAGGAATTTGTGAAAAGTTTCCGACGTATTGCCATTCAGAGTTGATCAAGTGAGAAATTTCAAAGTCATAAATTTCTTTGCTTGTGTACCACGATGCTGGTATTGTATCAGCATTTTCAATCGGCTGAATTACCAGGTCTTCTTTATTGATATCTTTGATTTTCATCTCAATTAATTTTAATGGATTACAATCAAATCATTTTCAGAGTTGACATCGGGAATTAGATTACTTCCAAGTTTTATTTCTTTAATAATTTTATTCGATTCTTGGACTATTTGGAATGAAGTATTTTCATCTTTCCAAACTTCCGCTGAATAATATATAGTTTCATTCGATCCATCTTCAAAATAAATTGTGATATTAATAGGAGTTGGCAATAACCCAATTTTTTTTATTATGATCTCAACTTTACCATCTTTTACTGACGCTTTATCTATTGATAAATCAGGATACCCAATTTCAAAAAACCATGGTATCCAGAACCAATTCAGATCTTTTCCGCTAACTTCATTGAATGTAAAAAAGAAATCGAATGGAATCGGATGTTTACCTTTCCACCTGTTAATATATTCCTGCAAACACTTGATGAAGAGTTCTTCCCCGAGCATATCATGTAAAAATTCGTATGCAATCGATGGACGGTCATAAGCCGAATTTCTATATGCACTATATGTCAGAGAGAGTGAAGGAATAATTGGTGGAATATCGTTTTCGGTTCCAGCTATACTTTTATAAGATGATACAGTTCGGATAAGTCTTTTGTTATCACCAGTCAGTTTTTCCATATATTTAAATGGAAGCAGAACTGCCATGCCTTCATCCATAAATGCATATTTATGTTCGTTCGTACCAACAAAAAAAGGAAAGTACTGGTGAGCAATTTCATGTGATGTAAGATTCACAGTGCTTTCCCGAAGCTGAGGTGAGCCGTCATTTATCAGCATCGGAAATTCCATTCCACCACTCGATCTTCCATTATTAAAAGCTGTGAACGAATTGAACGGAAAAATAATTCCCGGCATTGTTGTTGAAAAAAATTTTATCAGTTCTTTACTTATCTCTGCAACTTCATGGAAATCCGGTGAATTCGATGGATAAACCGTTTGTATAAAAACTGAGTGATTAGATAAACTGTCAAGCATCAATGTTAATCCATCCCACAGATAATGATCACTGAAAGCAAAAGCAAAATCAGTGACTTTCGATGCTTTGTATATCCACGTATTTTTTGACTTATCACTATTAAATAAATCTTTTGAATTAAGTTGATCCTTAGAAATAATTCTTATCACAGTATCAGATAATTTTGCTGAAGAATATTTTTTAAATGTTTCTTCTGCAAGAACTTCCTGAGGATTTTGAAGAGTTCCGGTTGCCCAGACTCCAAAATTATTTGGCATCGTAATATTCACTTCAAATTCTGCAAAGTCATTATAAAATTCTTCCTGACCGCTGTAATCATTTTGATCCCATCCCAAAATATCATCATAAACTGCAATCTGAGGATACCAGTAACCAACAAACACCGATGTAGAATCATAGACGCCAATTCTCAGTCTTCCTTGTACAGAAATGTTATAGTTCCAATCAATTGAAAGTTTTATGGAAGATTTTGGAGGGATATAATTTTTAAGATTAATAGTTGAAAGTGTATTTCTTACACTGTATATATTTTTGTCAGATAAATTTATTGTATCATTACCGATAATTATTTTTTTTACAAACACCCCGTCATTAATAGCTTCAGGAACAGTTTGATAATCTCTTGCACTTCCCTTTTTGAAAATATTCGGATATAACCTTAGAAGAATTTTTTTTAGCGTATCTGGACTGTTGTTGTGATAAATGATCTCTTCACTTCCATCAATCAAATAAGTAGAAGGATCAACTTGAACTTCAATTTTATACTCTGAAGAATTCTGCCAGTATTTTTCTCCCGGTTTTCCATCATAAGACCGTGTTCCCTTTTCATAAGCAGGCAGAATATTCCGTGAAATAAATAATTCCTGTTGGGCAAATGTTGATGATGAAAAAAGGAAAGCAATTAATGTGATGTATTTTAAACTAAAATTTTTCAAATGGAATTTTTGAGTTAGTGTTTCGCCGAACAATAAAAATTTCATGCTCAATTATTTGAAGAGGGATTTAGCTTTATCCGGATTAAATTTATCCTTGCCAAATCTTTTATATGCTAGTGCAGTAGCTTCTCTTCCTCTTGGAGTTCTTTGAATAAATCCCTGCTGAATTAAAAATGGTTCATAAACTTCCTCAATAGTTCCGGGATCTTCATTAACTGCAACTGAAAGTGTATTAAGCCCAACCGGACCGCCATTATACTTTTCAATTATTGCAAGTATTATTTCTTTATCCATTTCATCAAGTCCAAAGTCATCAACTTCCAGAGCTAACAATGCTTTTTTAGCAACATCAATATCGATTTTATTTTTGTTGTCATAATCTGCAAAATCTCTGGTTCGCCTGAGAAGCCTGTTTGCAATTCTTGGAGTTCCTCTTGATCGTTTTGCAATTTCTTGTGATGCATCTTCATCAATAGTTACGTCAAGTATTTCTGATGAGCGCAATATTATTTTTTGGATATTTTCTGCATCATAATAGTCCAGCCTGAATTTTATTCCGAATCTGTCTCGTAACGGTGAAGTTAACATTCCTGCACGAGTTGTTGCACCAATGAGTGTGTACTTTGGCAGACTTAATTGAATTGTTCGGGCATTCGGACCGCTGTCTATCATAATATCAAGCTTGTAGTCTTCCATTGCTGAATAAAGATATTCTTCAACAACAGGACTTAACCGGTGAATTTCATCAATAAATAATACAGATTTTTCCTCAAGGTTAGTTAGAAGACCTGCCAGGTCACCAGGTCTTTCGAGTACTGGTCCGGAAGTTATTTTTAATTTAACTCCCATCTCATGTGCAATTATATATGCGAGCGTTGTCTTTCCCAATCCGGGAGGACCTGTAAGAAGCGAATGATCAAGAGCTTCATCACGTTTTCTTGCAGCTGTGATAAATACATTTAAGTTGTCTGTAATCTTTTGCTGACCTATAAATTCTTTTATACTTGAAGGTCGTAAAGATTGCTCGAAACTTTTTTCTTCTTCGGTGAGAACCGGATCAGTTGATTTTGATTTACGCATCAGGGAATATTATAAGATTTTATTTTCTATTTAAATTTATCAAAAGAAATCTAAACTTCATTAACTTATCAGATATTTCTTAAGTCACCATTTCTTTATTATGAATTTTAAACCTATGTATTCCAACTACCATAAATGCCATTAAAGTAAGCATAATTACTGCAGCACCAAACGACTGCCAACCTGTAAAACTATCGCCCCATAAAAGATTTAAACCCGGAGTCCATGTGCTTCCGTATAAAATTATAAGATGGATGAAATAAATAAGAAGCGTATTTCTTCCGACAAGTATAAGCAATTGTGGAATACTATTTAGTTTTAAAGCAATATATGAAACAGCTGAAGTAAGCAGTAGAACGAATCCAACTCTCAAAAATATTGTGCTCGGTGTTGTTTGAGGATTATAAATTTGTATCTGCAACAACTGAAGAAATAGTTCGCTTAATAATGCTGTTAATGTAAAAGCTCCTCCAAATACAGCAAGAAGAATACTGAAGCGAGATGATTTAAAAACTAATGGATTCTCTGAAAGATAACTTCCAAGTAACCCGCCAGAAATTACATATCCAGCCCATGGAAAAAGTGGAAATAGAGATCCGGAACCGCTGTATAAGTAAGCGGCAATCGGTTCAGGTAAAATTAAATTCCAGTTTACAACATCAGTAAACGGCGATAAAAGAAAAAATATTCCGGAAGAAATAGTAAACATGGCTGTATAGTTTAACTTTAGTTTTTCAGTGATGTATAAAATTGTTAATAAAATTAAAAGGCTGAAACCGATTAACTGCAAAACATCAATTGCAAGAAATAGTTGCCATTTTTCTTCTGTAACTTCTGAAAAATCAAAAACAGTCCAGGTCGGGTATTTCATAATGTATCCGAGAAATAACAGGAGAAATGCTCTCTTAATTCCTTTCTTAACTCTGTAGTTTTCCCAAAAAGATTTTTTGACTAAACGGAAGAGATAAATGAAGACAGTCCCGGCTGTGAACATGAAAATCGGAGCTGTCATTCCCCTTAAGAAATTCCATACAGCATACGCCGGTAATTCTGTTGATTTGAATTCCTGTGAAAGAAAAACGAAAATTGTATGACCTTGAACCATTTGCAAAACTGCAATTGCTCTCATCAGGTCAATAAAAATTACTCTATGTTTTTGATCAGGAGATTGCATTAACCCAATAATAGATTCAACAGGAACAGAATAAAAATACCAATAAAAAAGCCTGCTGAAAAGCAGGCTTTAACCTAATTATCAAATATTATTCAGGCAATATCAATTGATCGAGGTTTTATTTTGTCATGTTTCGGAAGTAACACTGTCAACTGTCCATTATCATACTTTGCACTGATCTTTGTTTCATCAATCGAATCAGAAATTTTAAATTTCCTGAAATAATTTCCCGGTTCATTTTCGTTAAGAATATATTTTCTGTTCACTGATTCATCGTAATTTGTTTTACCAAATAAAATGAGTGAATCATCCACAACTTTTACCTGAACTTCACTTCTTGGAACGCCGGGCATATTTGAAATAAGCACATACTCATCCGGGTTTTCATAAATATCTGATGAAGGCAGAATACTGTTTTGTGTCTTCAGCATTTCATCAATCGAATGATTATTAATATTTTTTATAGCTATTATTTCTTTATTGTCTTGCATTTTATTATTCCTGCTTTATTAAATTATTTGTCTTTATTATCGTTGTCATCAACTACCTCGTACGAAGCATCCTGAACATTTTCTTTCTGATCTTTCTTTTGTTCATTTCCCTGAGCCTGTTGTTGTCCGGTTGGCTGCTGACTTGCCTGCTGATAAAGCTGAGATGCGATTTCATTCCATACTTTATTCAGTGATTCTGTAGTAGCTTTGATATGGTCAGAATTATTTGAAGCGATAGCATCTTCAACTTTTTTAATTTCTGCTTCTAGCTTCGAGCGTGAATCGCCAGAGAGCTTATCCTTCATCTCTTCCATCTGTTTCTTAGTCTGGAATACAAGACTGTCAGCTTGGTTTCTTATATCAACTTTTTCTTTATTCTTCTTATCTTCAGCTGCATGATCCTTCGCATCACGTTTCATTTTTTCAATTTCTTCATTGCTTAATCCGCCTGAAGAAGTAATTCTGATATTCTGTTCTTTACTTGTTGCTTTATCTTTTGCATTTACATGAAGAATTCCATTTGCATCGATATCAAATGTAACTTCAATCTGAGGAATACCTCTTGGTGCAGGCGGAATTCCATCAAGGTGAAATCTTCCGAGAGTTCTGTTATCTCCGGCCATTGATCGTTCACCCTGCAAAATGTGTATTTCAACTGAAGGCTGACTGTCGGATGCTGTAGAAAATACTTCGCTCTTCTTGGTCGGGATGGTTGTATTCGATTCGATTAATTTAGTCATCACTCCACCAAGTGTTTCAATGCCAAGTGACAATGGCGTTACATCAAGAAGCAATACATCTTTGACATCTCCGGCTAAAACTCCACCCTGAATAGCAGCTCCGACTGCAACAACTTCATCCGGGTTTACACCTTTGTGTGGTTCTCTTCCAAAAAGATCTTTAACAAGCTGTTGAACCATCGGAATCCTGGTTGATCCGCCTACAAGAATTACTTCGTGAATATCTGATGGAGTAACTCCTGCATCTTTAATAGCCTGCTGACATGGAATTTTTGTTCTGTCAACGAGATCATGAATCAGCTGTTCAAATTTTGATCTGCTGAGATTTATATTCAAATGTTTTGGACCATCCTGTGTTGCAGTAATAAACGGTAGATTAACATCTGTTGATGTTGAGGAAGATAATTCAACTTTTGCTTTTTCTGATGCTTCTTTAAGTCTCTGCAATGCCATCGGATCTTTTTTAAGATCAATGCCTTCAGCTTTTTTGAATTCATCTGCCAGATAATCAATAACACGCTGATCAAAATCATCACCACCAAGATGAGTATCGCCATTTGTAGATTTAACTTCAAATACACCTTCTCCAAGCTGAAGTACAGATATATCAAAAGTTCCTCCTCCTAAATCATAAATTGCAACGACATGGTCTTTTTCTTTTTTATCTAATCCATATGCTAATGCAGCTGCAGTCGGTTCATTAATTATCCTGCTTACTTTTAATCCTGCAATTTCTCCTGCATCTTTTGTTGCCTGTCTTTGAGAATCATTAAAATATGCCGGAACAGTTACAACAGCTTCAGTAACTTCATGACCAAGATAATCTTCAGCAGTTTTTTTCATTTTCTGTAATATCATTGCACTGATTTCAGGTGGTGAATATATTCTATCCTGAATTTTAACTCTTGCAGAATTATTATCTCCGGAAACAACTTCGTAAGGGACTTCAGTTTTTTCCGTATCAACTTCATTGATAAATCTTCCCATAAATCTTTTAATAGAGAAAATAGTGTTCTTCGGATTTGTAATTGCCTGTCGTTTAGCCGGCTGACCAACTAATCGTTCACCGGACTTTGTGAATGCAACAACTGACGGTGTTGTTCTTCCACCTTCAGAATTTGGTATGACTACAGGATCATTTCCTTCCATCACAGCAACACACGAGTTAGTTGTACCGAGATCTATTCCTATTATCTTACCCATTTTATAACTCCTTGATTTATTTTTCGGTTTAAAAAAATTAGTTTATATCAATTATTTTTTCTGTTGGAACATTTATTTTATTAAATGTAATTGTTAGAATTCCATTTTCCATTTCGGCAGCAATTGAATCATTGTCAATTTCATTTGATAATTTAAAGCTTCTTTTAAATGACCCATAAAAATTTTCGTTTTTTCGGATTTTATTCGAAGCTTGAATTAAATTTTTATTACCTGATAAAATTAAACTATTTTTTTCTAAAACA
Organism: Ignavibacteriaceae bacterium; assembly: GCA_025449775.1. GTDB lineage: Bacteria > Bacteroidota > Ignavibacteria > Ignavibacteriales > Ignavibacteriaceae > IGN2. The sequence continues at coordinate 8,676 of JANWIS010000074.1, read as the reverse complement.
ATTTTAATTCCATCTTTCTTCATTCCCGGGACTTCTGCCTTAAGATAAATTTTATTTTCATCTTCCATGATGTCAACTGAAGGGAATTTTGTTTGATCCCAGTTCTGCACATAAGAATTGAGAAATGAATTGTACGCGATAGGTTCTGAATTATTGTTTACAGAAGGATTAATTTTTAATAGAAACATTTTTATACCTTTATTGTTAATAAAATAATTTGCTTTAAATTACTGTTCCAACATAAATGCCAATCTAAAAAGATTAGTTAAGTTATTATTATAAAAGAAGTTATAGTGAATTTCCATTAGTATAAACCAACAATAATTGGACAGATAAATTGCCACAATGACAATATTTTTTAACAAGTGGCAAATAAGATGACAGTATTAAATCTAAATGATTAATTTAGCTTATTGATTAAGGAGCCAAATGTTCAGCTTAGAAAAATTTGACTTAAAACTTGAGACAGAAATAATAGGTAGAAATTTTATTTACTGCGAAGAAATAGATTCTACCAACACGGAACTGCTTTCAAACAAACAACTTTATAAAAAAACCGGGACTATTCTTCTTGCAGAAAAACAGTTAAAAGGAAAAGGTCGGCGCGATAGAACATGGCAAAGTGCAAAGGGTTTAAATCTCACTTTCTCTGTACTGATAACAAAAGATATTCTGACTGAAATAAATATAAATCACCTGAACCTGGCTACATCAATTGCTGTTGCATCAGCTATTGAAAAGCATTATCAGCTGCGAACCGAATTAAAATGGCCAAATGATGTTCTGATCGAAGGGAAAAAAGTATCCGGAATTCTCATCGAATCAATTATCAAAGGTAATAAGACAGAACGAACCGTTATAGGAATTGGTATAAATTTAAACCAGATGGCATTTCATGGAGACTTTAACTTCCCGCCAACTTCATTAAAACTTGAAACAAAATCCGACATTGACAGAGAAAATTTTCTTGCTGAGGTACTGAATATACTGGAAGTTTTATTCTTTAAGCTTGAACATCAGTCACAATCTGTTCTGCAGGAATGGAGATCTAAATGCAATATGATTGGCGGGAAAATAACAATCACCGATGGACAGCAAACAAAATCAGGAATATTTTTTGATATCGATCCAGATGGTTATTTGCTTTTAAAGAACAATGGCAATCTTGAAAAAATTCACTTCGGTGATGTGAGTGTTATCTGATGGTTCTTACCATAGACATCGGTAATACGAATATTAAGTCAGCTTTATTTGATGATAATAAATTAATTGAATTTGTAGTTCACAACGGTGTTGAATCTGCTGTGAATTATATCAGTAACAAAAAATTCAGAAGTGCTGCGATTTGTTCAGTCAATCCTCCGGCTGCAAAAAAACTTTTAGAAAAATTGGATCAATTAAAGATTCCAATTTTCGAAGCAAACATTAAAAATAAATCCAACTTAAAAATAAACTATGAAACACCAGAAACTCTTGGTATGGATAGAGTATGTTCTGCTTCAGGAGCTTTAGAAATATCATCAAAAGAAAATATGATTAATAATGATCAATATATGTTAACAATAGATTTTGGCACGGCCACAACCATCAACGTGGTTGCATATGAAGGTATATTCATCGGTGGTTTGATAGTCCCGGGGTTACAAACAATGCTCAAATCATTAAAGACTGAAACTGCCCAACTTCCGGTACCGGATTTAAAAAATTTTGATAATATTATTGGCAGCTCAACTGACTCTTCAATAGTAAGCGGAGTTATTACATCGACAGTTGGTATGATAAATGAAGTTATTCATCAATTGAAATCACGTGGCAATCAGATTCAACCAGTTATTTTTGCAACGGGAGGAAATGCCGGATATATTCTTCCACACATCAGGCATAAAATATTTTTTGATGAGGCACTTGTTTTAAAAGGATTGAAGGTGATTTTCGAACTGAACAAAAATTAATGTGAATTAAACTCTGATCCTTGTATTATCTATTAATCTTGTTTTACCAATCTTGCAGGCAACTAAAATAAAATATTCATTTCCCTTTTTAATTTCATCTACAATTTCAAAAGTATCTGCCTCAACAATTTTTATATAATCCAAACGGGCAGATGGAATCTTTGTATATAATTCGTACATATCAGTTAAAATAAGGTTAACTTTTTTTTCTCCCATTGAAATGATTTTTTTTGCAAGTTCAAGTGATTGGTAAAGAACTAAAGCATTCTTTCTTTCTTCACTGGATAAATAAACATTCCGAGAGCTTAAGGCTAAACCATCCTCTTCACGAATAATGGGGCAAACCACAATTTCAGTATCAAGTTTTAAATCCTGAACCATCTGTTTAATTACAACAGATTGCTGTGCGTCCTTCTGACCAAAAAAAGCAACATCCGGCTGGACACAATTAAATAATATCAGAACAACAGTTGAAACACCGCGGAAATGCGTTGGTCTGAATTCTCCTTCCAGCTTTTGAACTATGTGTTCAACTGAAATATAAGTTTGAAAATTCTTCGGGTAAATCTCTTTATTCGATGGAAGAAAGACGTAATCTACTTTTTCTTTTTCAAGAAGTTTTATATCACGATCCATATCACGCGGATAATTTTCAAGGTCTTCATTCGGTGCAAATTGGGTAGGATTAACAAAGATTGAAACAATTGTTTTATCACATTTCCTTTTTGATTCTCTTATTAGCGACAGATGACCTTCATGTAAATATCCCATTGTCGGGACAAAGCCAACCGTTTTTTTATTAGCTTTTATTTTTTTTGAAATGGAGTAAATTTCTTTTGAAGAAATGATAGTTTGAATGACTGCCTCAGGTCATTAATTCAAGCAGGTTATGGATTGTGGCCCTTAGATTTTTCCTGGAACATATTACATCAATAAAACCTTTTTCGAGTAAGAATTCAGATCTCTGAAAACCTTCTGGCAGATCTTTGCCGATCGTTTGTTTGATAACACGCGGACCAGCAAATCCGATTAAAGCATTTGGCTCGGCAATATTGATATCACCTAGCATTGCATAACTTGCAGTTGTTCCACCTGTAGTCGGATCAGTGATAACAGAAATGTAAGGAATACCTTCGTCTGCTAATCGGGTGAGTCTTGAACTTGTTTTTGCAAGCTGCATTAATGAATAAGCACCTTCCATCATCCTGGCTCCACCGCTTTCAGACACAATTACAAGAGGAATTTTATTTTTATATGCTTTGTCAATTATCCTTGCAATTTTTTCGCCTACAACAGATCCCATGCTTCCACCAATAAAACTGAAGTCCATACAACCAAAAGCAATTTCTCTTCCTTCCATTTGTCCTGTTCCAACTCTTACTGCTTCATAAATTCCGAAAGTTTTTACTGTACTATTCAGCCTGTCTTTATACTTTTTTGTATCAACAAACTTAAGCGGATCAGGTGACCGCATTTTCTTGTGCATCTCTTTAAAGCTGTTTTCATCAAGAAGTATCTGTATGTATTCTTCGCTTCCGATACGGAAATGATAATCACATTTCAGGCAGGTCCAGAGATTTGCTTCGAGCTGTTTCTTATGAATTATTTCGCTGCAGCTAGGACACTTTTCCCACAACCCGTCAGGCAGGTCTTTCTTTTGCGAATCTGGAGAAATGTTGTCCTTTGATCTTTTGAACCAGGGCATCAGCTACCCTGTTTAACTATATCAGCATAAATAGTTAAAATTTTTGCCGGCTCTTTTGGATCGTTTGATTGGACAGTAACTGTCCTGCTCAATTTACCTGTCCGGTTTTCAGTGTTCAGTTCTACTTTTATTGTCCCTTCCTGACCGGGAGTTAAATTATCTTTGCTGAGAAGTGCAGCAGTACAACCGCAGGAAGTTTTAACAGTTTTGATAATTAAATCCGAAGAACCGTTATTTAAAAATTTAAATGTATATTCAACTTTATCTCCTTCATTCAATTTTCCAAAATCATGTTGTGTTTCGGGAAAAAATATCACTGGGGTTCCGGTGTTTACACTCCCCGGTAAAACATTACTTGTAATTGTTAAAACCATTTCAGGATTTTGCGGATCGTTACTCGAAATTTTTATTGTTTTTGTTTGCAACCCCTGTCTTCCTGTAGAATTAAACGAAACAAGAAGGTTTGTTGATTCACCCGGTGCAAGTTCACTTTTTTCAGGTGATGCAGCCGTACATCCGCAGGAAGCTTTTACATTTGTAATTTTCAATAAATCACCACCGCTGTTTGACAGCACAAAAGTGTGAGAAACAGTTTCACCCTGTTTAATATCTCCAAAGTCGAAACTCGAGTGCTGAAGCACTAATTTAGGTTGTAACAGCTGAGCAAAGCTGATTGAACTAATTAAGATCGCGAGTAATAAACTGTTCTTTTTCATTTTTATTTCTCCTTTACTATAAAATTTTTTAAATAATTTGGTTCTAAAAAATCATAATTAAAAGTCTTTTTATTATTCCCGAATTCTAATGCCCATCTGGCTATAAATAACGCATCCGGTGATGAGGGATTTAACATTTCTTTATTCATTAGCACAGCAGAATTTCCGAATATTTGAAAATCCTGTGCTTTTTTTATAAAAATATCATTTGTCAAGATTGTTAAACCTTCCACAAATATATATTTAAAACCTCTAACTTGAAACTTAGCAAAATAGACCTCTTCTTTATTCACTTTATTTGAAATAATAAATTGCTCACCATCATTTTTAATGCTTGAAAGCTGATATGCAAATGCTTCATAAGTTGGCACAGTAGTTATGGGAATATTCGTTCCGTAAGCAATCCCTTTGGCGGCCGAAAAGCCAATCCGTAAACCTGTAAATGAACCCGGACCTTCTGAGATCGCAATAGAATCTAAATCTGTTGTTTTAATGTCAGCCATTTTGAAAAGCCATTCGCAGAGTTCAAAGATTTTCTCTGAGTGTGAGTGTTTGAAATTTATTGCAGATGAAAAATATTTTTTCTCTGAAAAATAAATGCAGACTCCGCAAAGATCCCCGGAAGTTTCTATCGCAAGTACAGGTTTATTATCAACTGAATTTTTCAAATCTGAATTCCCTTTGTGATCCTTCCAGCATTTGAATATTAATCTCAATCCTTTCATGAGGAAGTATTTCAGGAAGAAGTTTTCCCCACTCTATAAAAATTATAGATTCTTCATCGTTCAGATAATCCTGCCAGCCTATGTCAAATAATTCAGCTGAATTTTTTAACCTGAAAAAATCGAAGTGATAAAATCTTGGATTAATATTATACTCGTTTACAATTGCAAATGAAGGACTGTTTACTCCTGTTATTCCAGCTGAGTAAAGTGCCGATTTGATAAAGAATGTTTTACCGGCACCTAGATCACCATTTAAAATAACCCTGTCTCCTTTTTTACAAACGGACATGAAATCAGTTGCAAGAAGTGCCGATTCACTTTCATTATTAGTTTTCATAGTTGAAGGAAAACTTATCAAACTATTTCGGCTCCATTGTTATAACAGGTAAAATCATTTCTTCAAGTGAAATTCCTCCATGCTGAAATGTATCACGATAATGTGATAAGAATTTATGATAGTCAGTCGGATAGACAAAATAAAAATCTTCTTTTGCAATTATATAATTTATAGTAACTCCGCGTTTCGGAAGTTTATATTCAGCAGGGTTTTTAATGTAGATTGCATGCTTCTCATCAACTTTAAGATTTCTGCCGTATTTAAATCTCAAATTTGTAGAAGCTTCTCTATCACCCAGGACTTTTGCACCGCGAAGTGACCGAATGCTTCCGTGGTCTGTTGTTATCACCACTTTTGCATTTTCCATTTTTGCTATTGATTTAAATGTTCCTATTAATGATGAATGAGTAAACCAGCTGTTTGTTAAAGAACGGTATGCGGCTTCATCAGGTGCAATTTCTTTCAGTATATCAGAATCAGATCTTCCATGAGCGATCATATCCAGAAAGTTTACAACGATCGCTGTAAAATGGTTGTTCTTGTACGAAAGAATATTCTGTTCAAAATTCCGTCCGACTTCCGGGTCAATTATCTTAATATATTTTAATTCATTCCTAAGATTAATTTTTTTTCTGTTAAGCAATAATTGGAGCAGTTCTTTTTCATACTTGTTCATGCTATTCTCATCGTCATCTTTACCTGTCCACAATTCAGGATAATATTTTTCTATTTCAGAAGGATATAAACCGCTAAAGAGGGCATTCCTTGCATAAGGAGTTGCTGTTGGAAGAATTGCATAGTAATAATCTTTTTCAATCTTGAAAAAATCGTGAAGATGCTTTTCCATCAAAAGCCATTGATCGAGACGCAGACAATCAAGCACAAAATAGAAAACACTTGTGTTCTCATTTTTTACATGATTTAAAACGTACTTCTCGGTTATCTCGGTTGTTAGTGTTGGAGTATCAATATTGCCGGTAGAGTTAATCCAGTGCCTGTAATTTTGTTCAACAAATTTTGAAAATTCTTTATTAGCTTCTTTTCTCTGGTCATTCAATGTTTGTCTTAATCCCATTTCTGAATACTGATCGAGCTCAACATCCCAGTTAACCATTTTGAGATAAATATCGATCCATTCAGCAAAATCCATATTCGTTGTCAATGCCTGTGAGATCTGATTGAAATCTTGCAGATAATCTTTTGCTGCGTACTGCCCTGAAATTTTTTTGCCTTCCAGAATTTTTTTACACACTAACAGCACCTGACTCGGGTTAACAGGTTTCGTAAGATAGTCGGATATTTTTCCGCCGATTGCATCATCCATCAGTGTTTCTTCTTCACTTTTGGTTATCATTACAACTGGTATGCTTTGATTTATTTCTTTAATCTGACCAAGTGTTTCAATTCCTCCCATTCCAGCCATCATTTCATCGAGGAAGATCAGGTCATAAGTTTTTTCCTTAACTGCAGAAACTGCATCAGCACCGTTCATTGCAGTATCAACATCATATCCTTTTTCAGATAGAAATATTATGTGAGATCTTAACAAATCAATTTCATCATCAACCCAGAGCAGTTTTTTCTTATCCATTATACCTTCTACTTTCATTTAAGTCCAAATTACTTTTTTCTTTCAGGAAGTTATTAAAAAGAAGCGATAAATGATATTTAGTAATTACTGTATCACGATATTCACATCAAGCCCGGCTTCGTTTGTAGTTGTTGGAGGTATCCTGGCAGCACCTTCCGGCTCGACAGATGAGCGTTTATAAAATATCGATAAAGATACTTTAGAACTGATTGTATATTTTATTCTCGGCTCAATTGTTGTACGTGTAGTTCCGTCTTGTGGAATTCCTTCTTCAATAAAATTATTCATCTCATAACGAACAACTGAATTTTTTGTGCTTGTGTATGAAATCAAAAATTCAACATCATTTTTTAAAGATATACCGAACAGTGGAACATCGAAACCTGATTTTGAAAAGCTTGCACTAAACCCAATATCCTGTGATAAAGTTTCGTTAATGTTTGAAGTGCTTAGCCCAAGATCATAAGTTGTCCTCGAAGAAAATTTAATGTTCCCGGTAAGACTACCTCCAAACAATTCTCCGAATGTTATATTCAATCCTGCAAATGGTGTAAATCCGTACTCAATGCGTTGAGATTGTAATTCCTGGTCTCCTTCCCTTGTGAGCTTCCAACCTTCTGTGTAACTCGAGCTATAAGCATGATCGAGAGAAATTCTCTGTGCAAGCGATTTGAAGAAAAGAATTTTCTCAACCCCGTCCCAGGTAATTCGCCAGTTCGGTCTGGGAACATATTGTTCTATACCTTGAAACACTGGTAAACTTGAAAGTATAGGAATTGTTTCAAACCCCTCCACAAAAGCATCGGAAAGATTTTTTTTAGGATCTTGAACATTAGGATTATAAAGAGCAAAAACTTTTGTTATCCCGGTTTCAACAAAAGGAAGACTTGGAGGCAGTGATAAAAATGATCGTGCTAAACTTCCTGTGGAGGTAGTATTTGTAACACTGATATTTCCAAATTGATCTGCATTAAGAGTAACATTTTTATTTTGAGACCAGTTCACATTCCAGTTGATATCAATCTTTGCTCCTTCCCACAACGGTCTTGCAGTTTTCAGGTCAATATTATTTTTTTCTGAAAAGACGTCGCTTAAATTTGTATTTGAATTGGGCACAAATGCTCTGGGTCCAACATCACTACTCAAACCAAGCTGAAATGCTCTCGAAGGACCATTTTCATCACTATGAGTTACACCCCAAAAATTATAAAATCCTGTTCCCGTTCCCAGAATACCAGACTTGGAAACATTGTAATCGTGCACATAATTAATTGTGAAATTATCCCAATCAAAGAAAACATATTTAATAGTTGATACTAAAAACTGGAAGGCTCTTGCTATTGATGATGGTTTATCTGAAACAACCAGATTTGTAGAATCAGATCCGGTGTTTCCAAACTCTTCTCCTTTACGGGAAGTTTCCATCGGATCTTCTTTTCCAAACATTGGTTCTGTGAGTGACTTCCATCTCAGGATCATTCCTGATGAAAATTTTTGACTGTTACCAGCACTTCTTCCAATCTCTTGCTGCCTCAAATCAAAATCCCAACGGTAACCGACAGAATATCCTGCTGTAAGTGTGAAGTAACGATTAATATCCCAGAGTGATGGAAGTTTTGGTGCAGTTCTTAAATCAAACGACTGCTGATA
>JANWIS010000073.1 GCA_025449775.1 Ignavibacteriaceae bacterium | reverse complement strand
TGCACAGGATGGAAATGATTTTCATGTTGTTCATGTCCAGACATATAAAATGGATGGAATGCTTGGCGATGATGCAGATGCATTCAACGAAATGCTGGTGAGACAAGCAGGAGTTATAAACGGCGATCCAAGAGTTCTCAGATCTTATGTGCTCAGACATTTCTGGGGAGCTGACAGCCGCGATCTGGTTATCATCTCTGAATTTGAAACCTCAGAAAATCTTTTTTCTTTTTATAACGAATTAAATGCCTTATTTGAAAAAGCAATTCCAAAGGAACAGCTTGACAAAGATAATGCTCTGTTTGGCAAATACTCGGGACCACATTCCGATGAAATTTACCGCGTGCTTACAGACACACGAAAATAAAATTTCCAAAAGATAAAATTGTATGAGTGCTGCAGAATAAAACTCGCAGCACTTTTTTATTTCCCACCAGTCTTGCAGATCAATAGACATCCGAAAAGTTATTTTCATTCACAACACATTTCACTTCTTCGGCTGATTAAACGAGTGTAAATATAATACTCATTAGTCTTTGCTTATTGTGGCAAAATGCTACGACCTTTTTCAGTAACTATCCTTATTAAACAACAAATTCTCACTGGCATATAAGTTGGCAAATTTTATTAATAGTCATTTGCTAAACTGATGTCAGAACATCTACTACTAAACAATATATATCAGGATAAACTTTTGTATCGGTTTCAGCATACGGAAGTTTATTATCCTAAAGAGAAAGTATTCCACGAATTATTTGAAGAACAAGTTGCGGAATCTCCGGATAATATTGCGCTGGTATTAAAAGACAAAAAGATATCTTATCGAGGGTTGAATGAGCGATCAAATCAACTTGCAAAAGTTTTAAGAGACAACGGCGTTGAACCCGATCAGGTTGTTGGATTAATTGTTGACGATAATCCTATTGAAATAATAACCGGGATGATCAGCATATTGAAATCGGGCGGAGCTTTTTTGCCTATCGATAAGAATTTCCCGAAAGAAAGAATAGAATATCTAATCCGTGACAGCAGCTTATCAATCCTGTTGAAAAAAGGAGAATTCCAAAATGAATTTCGATTTGATGGGACAGTAATTAATCTTGATGATAAATCTCTATTTGTGGGAGATAGTTCGAACTTAGAAAATATTAATCGTCCAAACGATCTCGCTTATGTTATGTATACATCCGGATCTACGGGTCTGCCGAAGGGAGTTCAGATTGAACACACAAGTATAGTTAACCATATTTATGGGTTTGAAAAATTGTATCCGTTCGACAGTTCATTGAATCACATCTTACTTGCACCATTCACATTCGATCCCTCCGTACAGCAGGTTTTTCTTCCGCTTACATCAGGTGGAAAATTATTCCTCGTCCCGAAATCAGTAAAGCATAATATAAAAGAGTTGTGGGAGCTCATCGTTTCAAATAAAATTGATATTCTAAATACAGTTCCGTCTCTTATGAGTCTTTTACTGGATCATGCAGGTGGTTATAATGATTTGCATTTTAAATACATCATCTTGGCCGGAGAAATTTTTTCAAAAAATCTTTATTTAAGATTAAGGGATACAATTTCTGCGGAAAAGATAATTAATATTTACGGTCCCACAGAAGCAACGATCAATACTACTTTGTATGAATGCAAACCTGAAGAAATGAACGGCATAGTTCCGATTGGCAAACCATTGATGAATTATGGTGTTTTTATTTTAGATGAACAATGGAGATTAACTCCGGCTGGTATTCCCGGTGAGATTTGTATATCGGGTGTTGGACTTGCTCGCGGTTATTTGAATAATAAAAAATTAACAGAAGAGAAATTTGTTGACAATCCTTACCTGCCAGGTGAAAAAATGTACCGCACAGGAGATCTGGGAAAGCAGAATGAAGATGGGAACATTGAATTCCTGGGACGCATTGATCACCAGGTAAAAATTAATGGAATGCGTGTCGAGCCGGGTGAAATTGAAATAGCTTTGAGCAAACATCTTTCAATACAAGAATCTGTAGTTATAAACCAGAAAGATGATTCGACAATAGAATACCTGATTGCGTACGTTGTTCCAAAACAAAAACTGAAAATTCAATCTGATGAATTACGCACATACCTGAAAAATAAATTACCAGATTATATGATCCCTTCTGACTTTGTCATAATGGAATCTTTTCCATTAACTGCACATGGAAAGGTGGATCGGAAAGCTTTGATAAATGCCGAACGAATTAATATTAAGAATAAAAGCAACTATTGTGCACCACGAAATGAAGTTGAGAAAAAGTTATTAAAAATCTGGAAGCTTGTGCTTGGAAGAGAAAATATTGGAGTAAGTGATAATTTTTTTGAGCAAGGCGGATCATCGCTTTTGGCTATGATGCTGTTTGGTGAAATCGATAAAGTATTTGGAAAAAATTTGCCATTAGCTACAATTTTCAATGCACCGACTATTGAACAATTATCTAAAATTCTTTCTGATGAAGATTGGTCGGCAGCCTGGTCACCGTTAGTAGCAATTCAAAAGGAAGGTTCAAAGCCTCCTTTCTTTTGTGCACATGGACATCGGGGGAACGTAATTGGTTTTCATGATTTAGCATTCAACCTTGGTGCAGATCAGCCTTTTTATGGATTACAAGCTGAGGGTTTGGATGGAAAACCAATTAGCGATCGAAGCATTACAGATATAGCTGCAAACTATGTAAAGGAAATTCAAACCATTCAACCAACGGGTCCATATTTTATTGGTGGATGGTGTATGGGTGGAACTCTGGCTTATGAAATGGCACAGATACTTCAATCAGCAGGTGAAGAAGTAGCGCTTGTAGTAATGATAGAAACTAACCGATGGAAGAAATATCCAAAACGTCTGCCGGGTACAACTTTTCTTAAGCACGTATTCCAAAGAACAATAGATAGAATTGATTATGAGCTCAGTGTACATCAGACACTTAAATACAAAGAGAAAGCTGTTTACTTACTAAGAAAACTTAAAGACAAAATACTAACGATACAGGTGAAGGTTGAAAAATTGATTGAACAGTTTTTCAAAAAATTCAACATTGAAATGCTTCACACACAGACGTACAAACTTAATGCTCTTGCTGAGATGCATGACAGAGCTATCCGAAATTACAAACCACGTCCGTACTACGGACACGTTGCTATTTTCCGGGCAAGTAAACAACCGTTGGGAATTTATCCGGATCCAGCTCTGGGTTGGAGCGAATTAATTAAGGGCAAATTAGAATTGCACGAATTTCCAGGTCATCATCTAAACACTTTTATAGAACCCAGTGTTAAAGATCTGGCACAAAAGCTAAAAGATTGTATTGAAGAAGCGAAACGAGTGAGTTAAGTACGAGACAATGAAGTTGGAGAATTAATTAAATGAACAATATGAAATTAGATCATATAAGCTATGCTGTGAGATCAACTGAAGAAGCTATAAAAGCATTTAGTATTTATTACAATAAAGTTGATGTGAATAAGTATCTGGAGAAGGGACAAAATGTTTATATCACTTACTTATCGAATGAAAGCTCTGACCACCGGATAGAATTAGTTGAGCCGGCTGGAAATCCGAATCCTGTAGAAAGCATGCTTAAAACATCACCGAGTGTTTTATACCATGTATGCTATAGAGTAAAAAATTTTTCTGAAACTGTAGATCAACTAAAGAAGAATGGATTCTATATGGTAACTGCTCCATTCGAAACGACATTTGAAACTGATGTTTGGGCAAGTCACCTCTTCAGCCAGCAATGGGGGTTAATAGAAATTATAGGTAGAAAATAAATGAGGAGGAAATAATCATGGATATAACAATAAATCAGCTTGAGACAATTACATCAGCAAAAGTAAGCCGTTCAATTACTGAACCTCAACCCAAAGAATTTAAAGATGCAGTATTAAAAGATATTCATGAGTTCGTTGCTACAATGCGAGAAAAAAATCTTTTTCAAAAGCTCAAAGAACTTCAGACGCCATCTGTGCTGAGAACAGGATCAAATATTCTATTCGACTGGATGATAATTTTTGCCGCATGGTGGCTGTCAGCTTTTGTGAGCTTATACTTTTTACCGCTTTCAGTTTTAATTATAGGAAACAGACAGCGCGCTTTAGGAAATTTACTTCACGATGCCGGGCATTCTATACTTGATAAATTCAAATGGAGGAATGATCTTATAGCAGATCTTTCACTTTCCTGGCCATTGTTCAATCTTACTTCACGTTACTGGCAGCAGCATCGTACTCATCATTTGTACCTCGGCTCAATGTCTGATGATCCTGACTTTATTCATAAAGATACTTTCCGGCAAACAACCTGGCAAAAAGTTTTGAGCATAAATATTTTTTCATGGCCAATGTGGAGAAGCAACACATTTGGTCAGCTGTTTGATGTTTCCTGGAAAGACAACATTAAATTTGCTTACTGGTGGTTAGTGATGCTCAGCCTGTTAATTTTGATTACGGGAATTGTGCCGGCATTTATTTTTGCAGGCATCTGGATGGTTGCAAGAGCAACTGTATTTCATTTCATCACTACATTCAGAGAAATTTCTGATCACGTCGGTTTAGTGCCCGGGACACTTATCGGGTTCACAAGAAATAATCCTGTATCGAGCGTTGCCAAACCTTTCTTTCATCCTCACCATAATGGTTATCATTTAACTCATCATCTTGCACAGCGAGTTCCTTACTTTGGCTTGCCAATAGCCCATAAAATTTTTATGAGCTGTCCTCAGTATGTTACCGGGCATCATTGCGACGGTTACTTCTTTGGTAAGCATACCGTAGCTGACTGCTGGATCGGTAAATGTCAAAAGGAAATTCAGGCGGCATAAAATTTCACTTCCAAAAAATCATATTAGTGTTGTGGGATAAATTCCCTCAGTACTTTTTTGTTTTAAGTTGTCACACTTCGACAGGCTCAGTGTGACAATCCTTGTCGGGGTCATTGCATTTAGTCCGTCAATCTGAGCTCAGTCGAAGACAAGGACGACAAAGCAATCTGCTTTTCCGATAAAGCAATCTCCTCTTTCTTCTTGCCATTCACTTCTAAAGCTTTTTACAAAATAATTGTTGAGGAAATGAGATGGAGTAGGTAAGTTTGATGAAGAACAAGACTAAAATTTTATTAAGGAAAATATGGAAATAAAACCTGAGACGATATCTCGTTTTAAAAAGGAAAAGTATCTCCGTAGCTTAAGCGAAGATGATTTTCGTGACCAAGTTATTCGGCCTTTATTTCTGCGGTTGGGATTCGGAGATGGAAGAGATCTATGTGGGCCACAAGAAAAGGGCAAAGACACTGTTTTTACTCTTGCTACACCTTTGGAAACATATGATCTATATGCTGTCCAAACAAAAATTGGTTCTTTGAATATGGCGAAGGGTCCGAGACAAAGTATTGTTGAAACCACGACACAATTAAAAACAGCGGCAAATACTAAAATAATACTTATAAAAAATAAAGAGAAGAAATATCCCATTAAAGTGATTTTGTGTGTTAGCGGAAAAATAAACGATTCAGCAAAGGATTTCCTAGTTGAAGAAGTTAAAGATTCAAAATTAGAATTTATGGATTCGGATGAAATTATACCGTTGATTGATAAACATTTTCCGGAATTATGGTTTGGAATTGATGCAGAATTAATGCCCTATTTCAGATCACTTAAAAAAAATGTTGAGGATATTAGTTCTAGTAATTTGAACTATGGATTATTGCCAAGGAGCGATTCTGTAGATGCCGCATCTGATGATATGTTCGTTCAACTTCGATTACATCGTACTTTGTTAACGCTTAAAAAATCAGGGGGGAAAATTATTCATGAACCAAAGTTTGAAGAATTTCCTTTAACAGGTATCATGTCAAAAAAGGAAAAATTAATACTAATTCAAGGAGAGGCAGGTTCTGGGAAGTCAACTGCGTTAAGGCGGATTGCTTATATACTAGCCAATAAAGGAATAAAGGATGTAAATGAATACGTTGTACCAGTATTACTAAGATCGGTAGATATCCGCCTTAGGGATGGTTCGCATTCATTGGTTGAGATTTGTTTGGAAGAAACTAAAAGGATTACTAATTCTTCAAGCTCTAGTTTTGGGACAAAAGAATTAAACGATGGAGGTGTTGTTATTCTAATAGATGCATTGGATGAAATCGCAACTGACATTGAGAGAGAAAATATTTTAAATAAAATTATAGAATTCCACAATGACTATCCAAATTGCAAACTGATCATGACCTCACGTAATTATTCTTTCCTTACCAAAATAGAGGCTGTCAAGAAATTTTCTGTTTTTAATATCTCACCAATTAGTTATAAAGAGGTTGATCAGATTCTTAAAAGATTTGAAAAAAAACAAGCTTTAACTAAAGAAAATTCAAAGGAAATAATGAGAAGATTGCAAGAAATACATGGAATGGAATTAAATCCATTACTCGTGACTATTTTTGCAGCGACTTCGGACTACAATAGAAAAGATATTCCAGCAAACATTACTGAGCTTTTTAAGAAATTTACCGAGATGATGTTAGGTAGATGGGATGAAGAAAAGGGGTTATCTCAGCAATTCCATGCCCCTTTAAAAGACTTTATACTTTGCCAAATAGCGTTTGACATGCATAGGAGGAAAATAACACATATGGAGCTCACTGAATTTGAATCCATCCTGGAGAGAGAACTCAGTACACGTGGTCACACGGCTGATATAGAACAATTAAAAGATGAAATATTAAGTCGGTCAAATCTATTCAGAATTATTCAAAATCGCATAGAGTTTAGGCATCATTTGTTACAAGAGTTTTTTGCTGGGCGAGGTATTCCAAGTACGGAGTATTTAAAATCGATTGTATACGATCTTTGGTGGCAGCGTGCAATTGTATTTTATTTTGGTGAAAACCCGGATGACTCCGCAGGATTAAAAGACATTGTGAAATTTCTAAATATAAGTTCACTTGAAGATAATTTTACAGCATCTTTGACACTTGGCCTAGCTTTACAAGCTGCATACTTAGTTATTACAGAAGATAAAATTGAGTTGTTTGATAAAGTCGTGAAAGGAATCGCAGCTGGGAAGGAAGAAATGATTGAAAGGGTTTTAAAAGGGAAGTACCCTCTAACAAAATTCATTACATATTATTTACTAGGGCGTGATTCAGTCGCTTGCAGCATTATTGAATCTAACTTAGAAAAACTGATTGAACAATTCAAACTATTAGATCCGAGTGTGGAAGAGGAAGAGATTTTCATTTTCTGGATAATAATTGGATTAATTGAATCGGATGCAATTAGTTTGGCAGAACAACTCATCAGAAAATACAGGCCAAAGGATAATAGATTATTAC
>JANWIS010000072.1 GCA_025449775.1 Ignavibacteriaceae bacterium | reverse complement strand
GCTTTTTCCTGAACCGGCAGGACCATCAATTGCGATGATAAGTCCTTTTGACATAGGCCGTAAAAATATTCAATAATTAAATTAAAACAAAAGAATTTTGTGCAGACCTGTTTGCATAGAAACTTGTGAAAAAGTTGGAATAAATCAAGATTAAACGATTTTTTCGCCGCCTAATTCTTTAATAACAATATCTTCATATGCATTTTGTGATTTCTCAAGAATAAGCTTGATGGAAGCAGCTGGATTTGAATTGGGTAAAGATTCTTTATTTGAACTGCTCAGAATGAAATTAAGCCTTCGTCCAAAATATTCTTCAGATTTTTTAACCAGATATTTTTCATGCAGTTTAAAAGTATTTATGTCGGAATCGGTACCTGCAGAGATGTTTAAATTATTTTCTTTAAGTGAAAGTAAATTTGCATTTTTAAGTGCTGGTGCGAGAGTCAACCCTTTTTCAACGCTGACTGATTCTATAAAAGATTTCCATTTGTTCATAATTACATCGAAGCCCATTTCAGAATTTGTTATAACTGAATTAACTTGAGTTGACACTTCAAATTTCTTGATGGGACTTACTTCACGATTGTCTGAAGTCTCAGATACTAAGCTTTCATCTTTTTTTTTAGTTTCTTTCTGATCTTTATATAAACTTGCTGAAGGCTCTTTGATTCTATCAAATTTCTGATCATCGGTTCCAATACTTGATATTAGCTCAGTAATAGTTTTAGAACTTTCGAGTGCGATAAGATGACTAAGTGTAAGTTCGATCTTTAACTTTTGATTTTGTGAAAAGCGAAGTTCCTGTTGGGATTTGTTAAGAAAATTAAGCAGTCTTAAAAGATCACTTTCAGAAAATTTATTTCTGTACTCGAGATGCTGATTTTTATAAATTTCAGCTGATTCAATTTCATTTGCTGTATTTGTAACGACGACTGAAAGAATATTCCTGAAATGTTCGACCAGACCGTTCATAAAATCACTAAAGTCCCATCCATTATTAAATATTTTTTCGGAGGTTTGGAATACAACTTTATAATCTTTGTTAAGTATCGCATCTGATATTTGAAAATAAGTTTCCTCATCAACAAGGTTTAACATTTGTGTAACCAGTTCACCGTCGATTTTGCCCCTTGCATAAGATACAACCTGATCAAAATAGCTTTCAGCATCTCTTAAAGCACCATCGGCTTTTTTTGCAATTATTGTAAGTGATTTATCATCGATATTAATTTTTTCTTCTGATGCAATATTTCGTAAAGTGTCTTTGATCTTATCAAGCTGTATTCTTCTGAAATCGTACCGCTGACATCTTGAAATAATTGTTAATGGAACTTTATGAACATCTGTGGTTGCAAAAATGAATACGATGTGCTCTGGCGGTTCTTCGAGTGTTTTTAGAAATGCATTGAATGATTCTTTAGTCAGCATATGCACTTCATCAATAATATAGACTTTGTATTTACCCCGTGATGGAGCATATTTTACTGATTCACGAAGAGTCCTTATTTCATCAATTCCGCGGTTAGAAGCACCATCGATTTCTATAATATCAATCAGCTGAGAATTTTGAATCGACTTACACATTTCACAATTATTACAGGGCTCAGAGTCTTTCCTGTTCTCACAGTTTAAAGTTTTTGCAAGTATTCTTGCAGTAGTTGTTTTACCAACACCTCTTGGTCCAGTGAATAAATAAGCGTGTGCAATTCTTTTTTCTTTTATTGCATTCTTTAAAGTGCTTGTTATGTGTTCCTGACCAACAACATCATCGAACCGAATCGGTCTCCATTTTCTTGCAGTTACAATAAAGTTACTCATTTAAAATTCTGATTTTTTAAGGATGGAATATTTCTTCGGCAAGAAATTTACATATTTCTTCGAGATATTTTTTATCGGTTTCAACGAACGAATTAAATTCATGACTATCAAGGTCAAGTACACCGAACAGTTCATTTTTATTAGTTATCGGAATAACAATTTCTGACTTTGATTCACTATCACATGCAATATGACCAGGAAATTTATTTACATCGGGAACAATTATTGTCTCTCTTCTTGCTGCAGAGCTTCCGCAAACACCGTTGCCAATATTAATATTTGTGCAGGCTACTTTTCCCTGGAATGGTCCTAGGTAAAGATTTTCACCATCGAATAAATAAAATCCTACCCAGCTTATTTTTTCGAAGGTATCTTTTATTGCAGCAGTGCAATTGGATAAATTTGAAATAAAATTATCCTCACTTGTAAGAAGTTTCTTCAACTGGGAAAGAAGCAGGCGGTATTTTTCATCTTCTGCAAGATGTTTTTCTATACGGATTTCTTCAAACATATTTTATCCACACACAAACTATTTTTTCTTTTTGCTACTTTTATTGCTCTTTAACTTGACTCCATCAAATATAAACGGGACTGCCTGTTCAGCTTTCTCAATCGTTATAATTTTCAACCCGTTTTTTACCTTATCAGAAATTTCTTTTAAATCTATTTCATTTTCTTTAGGAATAAGAACTGTTTTGATATTATTTCGTTTTGCTGCCAATAGTTTTTCTGTTAATCCGCCAATTGCAAGAATAGAGCCTGTCAAAGTTATCTCGCCGGTCATCGCAACATTATTTGAAGCAGGTTTTCCGCTCACTGCTGAAAACATTGCCATTGCCATTGCAATTCCAGCAGAGGGTCCATCTTTTGGAATTGCGCCTTCAGGAAGATGAATATGAATTTCTTTACCTTTAAAGAAGTCAGGATTTAATCCAAGTTTTTTTGCTGAGGCTCTTAAATAACTAAGTGCAGCTTGTGCAGATTCTTTCATCACATTACCTAATTGACCGGTGAGATTTAGTTTTCCTGCTCCATTCATAATTGTAACATCCACAGATAAAAGTTCTCCGCCTGTACTTGTCCAAGCCAAACCGGTAACGCTTCCAACTTTATTTCCTTTTACATGTCTCTGATGTCTGAACCTGGGAGTTTTAAGATACGTTTCCACTTTCTCATCAGTTATCAGATACTTTAATTTACCGTTTGATTTCTTTTTGGAAGATTCTTTAACAACAATATCCTTAGCTAACTTTCTGAAAATGGATGCAATTTCTCTTTCAAGATTTCTTACTCCGGCTTCTCTGGTATATTCTGCAATAATTTTCCTGATTGCATTTTCACTGAATTCAATAGTTTTCTTTTCCAGTCCGTGTGCAATCAATTGTTTTGGGACAAGATGTTTCTTTGCAATCTCAAGCTTGTCGTATTCAAGGTAGCCGGGAAGTTCAATTATTTCCATTCTATCCTGAAGCGGAAGAGGAATATTGTAACGGACATTAGCAGTTGTAATGAACATTACCTGTTGCAAATTGTAATCGACTTCAAGATAGTGATCGTTGAATGTATGATTCTGTTCTGGATCTAAAACTTCGAGCATTGCTGATGACGGATCACCGCGGAAGTCCATGCTCATCTTATCAATTTCATCAAGAAGAATTACAGGATTGATTGTGCCTGCTCTCTTCATTGATTGAATAATTTTTCCCGGCATCGAGCCGATATATGTTCTTCTGTGGCCGCGAATTTCAGCTTCATCACGAACTCCTCCAAGGCTAATCCTGATAAAATTTCTGCCAAGTGCCCGTGCAATTGATTTACCGAGAGAGGTTTTACCCACTCCGGGCGGTCCTACAAAACATAAAATCTGTCCTCGCATTTGTTTTACTAAATTCAGGACAGCAATGTGTTCTACAATTCTCTCTTTAGGTTTTTCCAATCCGAAATGATCTTCATCCAGAATTTTCTGTACGTGTAAAATATTCAGGTTGTCTTTAGATTTTTTACTCCATGGCACTCCTACCATCCAATCCAGATAGTTTCTTATCACGGTTGATTCTGGGGACATCGCAGGAGTTTTTTTAAGTTTCGTTAATTCCTCTACAGCTTTTTCTTCGACATCTTTAGGCATCTTTGCCTTTTTTATCGTCTGCCTGATCTTTGCAAATTCAGAAGAGCCATCTTCATCATCACCAAGTTCATCCTGCAAAATTTTTATCTGTTCCTGTATAATGAACTTTCGCTGTGTCTTTGAAATGTTCTCTTGTACTTTATTGTCGATCTCTTTCTCAATCCTCAGAATATCAATTTCAGAGTTTAGGATTTTTATTACTTCTAAATATTGTTCCTTAAGAGTAAACTTCTGAAGGATTGATTGTTTTACATCTATTGCCTGATTGATATTTGCAGCAGCATAAAATAGTTTTCGGTCAGGCTCTTCAATATTATCAAAAGCTGCAATCGTATCTTTTGGTACATTCTTGCTGATCTTAACATAATCCTTGAATAACTGTGTCATCTGCCTGATCATTGCATTCATTTCGTGATCATTATCGAGTTCTGGAATGATGATCTCAATTTTTCCTTCGAAGAAATCTCTTTTACCTGTGAAGCCGATAATTCTTGCCTGGAACAAACCATCGACAAGTATTTTCATAAGTCCATTCGGAAGCTTTAATATCTGAACTATTTTAGCAATCGTACCTTCAGTATAAAGATCTTTTTCTGCAGGATCCTCGATGGTTGATTTTTTTTGAGTAGATAAAAATATATACTTGGTCTGGTCTGCGGCATAATTAGCTGCCCTGATAGATTGTGCTCTTCCTACCAGAACAGGAAAAATCATATACGGAAAAATTACGATGTCTCTAAGTGGTAATATCGGCAGTTCGTCTGGTATGCTGTCAACAATTGAATTCTGCTCGGAAGGTTTGTACTCTGATTCTTTTAACTTCTCCAAAAATATTCTCCTTTATTGAACCTTTAGTCAGGTCGAAATATATCAATTTAGCCTCCTGCTATCAAGGAATGTTTAATTGCTTTGAAGGGTATTATTCAATGCATAAAAAGCTTTCAGGAAAAGAAGAATGCCGATTTAATTTTATATTTGAATTCAAAAAATGATTTTATGATAAACGACTTAATCGAAATATCTAAAGAAGCTGGTGAGTTAATAAGGAATGATTTTGGTAAAACTCACTCAATCGAATTTAAAACCAATGAACTGAACCTTGTAACAGAAACAGATAAAGCTTCTGAAAAACTTATCACTGATTTTATAAGAAAAAAATTTCCGTCACACGGAATACTTGCTGAAGAGGGAAGTGATGTAAATAAAACAGCTGAATATCTTTGGGTAATTGATCCGCTGGATGGAACAACAAATTTTGCTCACGGACTTCCGATTTTTTCCGTATCAATTGGTTTGATGAAAAACGGAGAAACGATTGCTGGAGTAATTAATGATGTTAACAGAAATATTATTTACTCAGCAGAAAAAAACAACGGAAGTTTTGCAAACGGAATAAAAATAAATGTGAGTACAAATTCGAATCTCGCTCACAGCTTACTTGTTACCGGTTTTCCTTACAATGTTAAAGAAAATCCCGACAAAGCTTTTGAAAGATTTATTGAATTTTTGAAATCAGCCAGGGCAATAAGAAGGCTTGGCTCAGCAGCTATTGATTTCTGTTATGTTGCCTCCGGTGTGTTTGATGGATTCTGGGAGGTTTCACTTCATCCATGGGATATTTGTGCAGGAAAACTTTTAGTTGAAGAAGCAGGTGGTTTTGTTACAGATTTTGACGGAAAGAAAATTGATATTTATTCTAAAAGGATTCTTTGCTCAAATAAATTAGTTCATCAAAAGATGATTGATGTTATGAAAAATATTTAAAGGTTATTTACTTTTCCAGACTTGTATACATTTTCTCAATCAAATTACCATACTTTTCTTCAACAACTTTCCGCTTAATTTTCAGACTTGGCGTAATTTCACCCGTTTCAATAGTGAACGGTTTATCAAGCAAAGCAAATTTTCTTACACGTTCGTAATTAGCAAGTTTTTTCTGAAGCTTTAGCATATCATCTTCAATCAGCTTGTATATTCTTTCATCCTTTGTCAATTCCGATTCATTTGCGTAAGGTATTTTATGAGCATCTGCATATTCTTTTAACGCTTCATAATCCGGTACGATAAGTGCACTTAGAAACATTCGCCTGTCGCCGATAAGCATAAATTGGTCGATGAATTTACTCGTAAGGAAAATATTTTCAATAGGAGTCGGGGCAATATATTTTCCTGCAGACGTTTTAAATAAATGTTTTTTCCTGTCAGTTATCATCAGGAATCCCTCCTGATCGAACACACCGATATCTCCAGTATGAAGCCAGCCATTTATTATAGTTTCATCTGTTTCTTTTTTCTTCTTAAAATAGCCTTGCATAATGTTTGGTCCTCGTGCGAGTATCTCACCATCTGAAGCAATTTTAACTTCCACACCCGGAATCGGTTTTCCTACAGTTCCAAATTTATAATCATCAGGTCTGTTTGCAGAAATTACTGGAGAAGATTCAGTTAAACCATAACCTTCAACTATCTGGATTCCAACAGCTTCAAAAAATTCTCCCAGATCTTTTGATAATGCTGCGCCACCAGAAATAAAAAATCTTAATCTTCCGCCTGTACGTTCACGGAGTTTTTTAAATACAAGTCTATCAGCAATCTTGTGTTTGAGAGAAAGTGTAATTGGAACCGATCCTTTCTTCTTTGCTATAGCCATACGTTTGCCTGTCTCAACCGCCCAATGAAAAATTTTTTGTTTGGTGGGAGATTGAGTCTCTACATTTTTTAATATTCGTGATTGCATTCTTTCGAAAAACCTTGGAACTGAAGTCATCAAAGTTGGCTTTGCTTCCTGCAGATTTGTAGCTACTTTTTCGATGCTTTCAGCATAATAAATTGTAGCACCCGCTGCAAAAGCTGTGTAATATCCAGCCATTCGTTCAAAGATATGGCAGAGTGGAAGGAAAGATAGAAACACATCATTGTGATTAATAGGAAAAACTTCTAAAGCTCCGATGACATTTGAAATTATATTTTTGTGAGTCAGGATTACTCCTTTCGGTTCACCTGTTGTCCCGGATGTGTAAATGATTGTACAAATATCATTTTCTTGAATCTCTTCAGATGATTTTTTCAAAAAGTCGGGTTTATTATTTTGAAGATTTTTTCCCTGCTCTTGAACTCGTTTGAAAGTAAGAACATTATTTTCAGAAGATCCTTCATCATCCTCATTAAAAATAATTATATGTTGAAGATGCTTGCAGTTTTTATTTATTTTAAGAACTTTATTAAGCTGGAAGCTAGTTGAAACGATAATTGCTTTTGATTCTGAATCATTAAGAATATACTCTATTGAATCTGAAGTTAGAGAAGGATAAAGCGGGACGTTAATAATCCCCAACATCTGCATTGCCATATCTGCATAAACCCATTCAGGTTTGTTTTCTGAAATGATGGAGATCTTATCGTTTCTTTTTAACCCGAGTGAATTAAGTCCGTACGCAAATAATTCTGTCTGCTCTTTGAATTCCCGGTAAGTTATTCCTTTATACAGACCATCTGTTTTTAGTTTTAAAAGAAATTTTCCTTCCATGTTGCCATATTCTGAAAGGATAAATTTATAAAGTGATGGAATAGTTGTTATTGCATTTTGCAGAGGCATTTTTGATGATTGTAAAAATTAATAAAATAAAAGATTTTAAATTTCTTTAATTGTCAAGGTGAGATTAAATATTCGCTTTGACTAAATCTTTTCGATTAAAAATAACACCAAATCTATAAAATCCAAAGAGTTAACTGCGCAGATTCAATTGCTGGAGAAGTTGTATTTACTATCACTTTAAATTGCTTATCAAAACCAAAACCGGTAATTTTCTACACGCATTTATAAATTTTGAGGAAATTAATGTCCAACGCATATTTCAAAGTAACACATCCAATCAATGAACCAATAAAATCCTACAAACCGGGCAGTCCGGAAAGAGAAGAATTAAAGAAAAAGTTAGCAGAATTAAAATCAAAACAGATCGAAGTTCCATTAATAATCGGCGGTGAAGAAGTAAAAACAGGCAATACCGAGGAAATGAGAATTCCACATAATCACAGTCATGTGCTTGGTGTTTTTCATAAAGCGAGTAAAAAAGAAGTTGACATGGCAATTGAAGCAGCCCTTGAAGCTTATAAAGAGTGGTCAGTAATGCCATGGGAACATCGTGTTTCAGTTTTTCTGAAAATTGCAGATTTACTTGCAGGTCCATGGCGTTCAACTATAAATGCGGCAACAATGCTAGGTCAATCAAAAACTGTTTATCAGGCAGAGATCGATTCTGCTGCTGAACTTATTGACTTCTATAGATTTAATTGCTACTTCATGGCAAAGCTGATGGAAGAGCAGCCGTATTCTTCTGAAGGAATGTGGAACAGATCTGAATACAGACCACTCGAAGGTTATATTTTTGCAATTACTCCTTTCAACTTTACTTCTATTGCAGGCAATCTTCCAACAGCACCGGCAATTGTCGGTAATGTAAGCTTGTGGAAACCTGCATCGAGTGCAGTTTATTCAGCATATTATTTAATGAAATTATTTGAAGAAGCCGGCTTACCGAAAGGAGTAATAAATTTTGTTCCCGGTTCAGGAGGACAGGTTGGAACACCGGCAATGACAAATCCGAATCTTGCAGGAATTCATTTTACAGGCTCGACTAGTGTTTTTCAGAATATGTGGAAGCTCATTTCCGATAACCTTCCGAAGATGAAATATTATCCTCGCATTGTCGGTGAAACAGGGGGTAAAGATTTTATCTTCGCTCATGGCTCAGCAGATGTTGATGCTCTTGTAGTTGCTGCTTTACGCGGCGCTTTTGAATACCAGGGTCAGAAATGTTCTGCTGCATCGAGAATTTATGTTCCAAAATCTATCTGGAAAGAGTTTAAAGAAAAGTATGTAGCTGAAATCAAAAAAATAAAAATGGGGGATGTAGAAGATTTCACAAACTTTATGGGTGCAGTAATTGATAAAGGTGCATTCGATTCAATTACAGATTACATTAAGTTTGCAAAAAGTTCTAAAGAAGCGGAGATCATCACCGGCGGTAACTTTGATGACTCCAAAGGATATTTTATCGAGCCGACTACGATTGTAACTACAAATCCGAAATTTAAAACGATGGAAGAAGAAATATTTGGCCCGGTTCTGACGATATATGTTTATGATGATAATAAGCTTGATGAAGCTTTAACATTGTGCGATGAATCCTCTCCTTATGCATTAACAGGAGCGATATTTGCACAGGATCGGAAAGCTATAGTAAAGATGTCAAGCAGGTTAAGAAATGCCGCAGGCAACTTCTATATAAATGACAAACCAACTGGAGCCGTAGTCGGTCAGCAGCCGTTTGGCGGTGGAAGAGCTTCAGGAACTAATGACAAAGCAGGAAGTGCTATTAACCTGATGCGATGGATGACTGCAAGAACAATTAAAGAAACTTTCGATCCTGCAAAGGATTGGCGTTATCCTTTTATGGATGCGAAATAAAATGTTATTGATACCATCCTGAGCTTATTGAGGAATGACTTTATTTTTTAAATGTTGTTGTCATACTTCACCAGACTAAGTGTAACAATCATCTCTTAATACAGTTAAAGGTTTAGAATGAAAATTCACGAGTACCAGGCAAAAGAAACGTTAAAGAAATTTAATGTCCCTGTTCAGGAAGGGATTGCAATTAAAAATTTAAATGAGTTAGATAATGCAATTGCTCAGCTTCAGCAGAGAGGTATTAATCAGTTCGTTGTAAAGTCACAGATTCATGCTGGTGGAAGAGGTAAAGGCAAATTGTATAATCCATCGAACCGAAATGAACTGATACTTGATGGAGGTGTAAAGTTTACTACATCTGTAGATAAAGCAAAAGAATTTGCTCAGAAGATTTTAGGAAATCTGCTTGTAACACATCAAACAGGACCTGAAGGAAAAATTGTTAAAACATTATTCATCACCGAAGGTTTAGATTATAAAAAGGAACTGTATTTAGGAATTCTACTTGACCGTGCTGTTTCGAAGAATGTAATTATGGTATCAATTGAAGGCGGAGTTGAAATTGAAAAAGTTGCTGAAGAAACTCCAGAAAAAATTATTAAAGAGTGGGTTGATCCTTCAGTAGGATTGCAAGCTTACCAGGCACGCAGACTGGCTTTTGCTTTAAATTTAGAAGGGAATGCATTTAAAAGTTTTTTACCATTTATTAAATCACTTTATACAGCTTATGAACAGACTGATGCATCGCTTCTGGAAATTAATCCATTAATTATTACAAACGATGATCGGGTTGTTGCACTCGATGCAAAAATGAATTTTGACGACAACGCTATTTACCGTCATCCCGAAATTGCTGCTTACCGTGATCTGAATGAGGAAGATCCGCTTGAAATCGAAGCTTCAAAATTCAACCTTAATTATATAAAGCTTGACGGAAATGTTGGCTGTATGGTAAATGGTGCAGGATTAGCAATGGCAACAATGGATATTATTAAACTTGCCGGTGGTGAACCTGCAAATTTTCTAGATGTTGGCGGTGGGGCTAACAAACAAACTGTTGCAAGCGGATTTAAGATCATTCTCTCAGACAAAAATGTTAAAGCAATATTGATTAATATTTTTGGCGGAATAGTCCGATGCGACAGAGTTGCACAAGGTGTAATTGATGCTGCGAAAGAAATGCATGTTAAGGTTCCGATTGTTGTAAGACTTGAAGGAACAAATGCAAAAGAAGCTGGGGTTCTTCTTAAAGAATCCGGACTTCATTTTGAAGTTGCAGAATCATTTTCCGATGCAGCTAAAAAAGTTACATCTGTATTAAAGAAGTGACAGTTCCTAACTGGTTAAAATTTCTTCTCTATTGAATCAGGGTATTTTTTTACTTACCGGATGGCTGCTTTATCAAAATTTCAATAATCTACGAATTGGAACAGTTCTTGTTTTTAGTTTTTTTAAATAATACATTTTTTGTGGAATAATTTATAAGGAATGTAAATGAGTTTCTTTGATGAAGAATTTGAAACCGAAGGTTCATCTGAGAATCAAAACAGCAACCTGAGGGCAGAAATTGATGAATGCAGAAAATTAGTTGATAGCGGAACTGTATATGGATATTTTGAAAAATTCGAAGAAGTAATTCAATCGTGTTTAGATAAAGAGCTGAATGAAGACGGTTTGTTTCTTGTAAATGCTTTGCTTGAAATTGCTCCCTATAATTCAGAATACTGGATAAAAAAAGGATTATTTCTCAATTCAACAGGTCGGTTCGATGAATCGATTGAATGCTTCAATAAAGCACTTTCATTAAATCCGGGGGATTCAGAAGCACTTGTTCACAGATCAATTGCAGAAGAAAACAATGGCTTAATCACACGGGCAAAAGAAACTTTAAACAATGCACTCTCCAAAGATCCTAACAATGAAGATGCACTTTACAGCCTGGGAATTTTATACCAACGGAATGAAGAATTTGAAAAAGCCATATTATATCTTAAAAAAGTTATTGAATTAAACTCAAGTTATTCTGAAGCACATTACGAGATCGGTTTTTGTTATGAAAACATGCACGATTACCAGAATGCGCTTATTTCTTATGATAAATTTCTTGAACTTGAACCATATAATCCGAATGGATGGTATAACCGGGGAATAATTCTTTCCAAGCTTGAAAAGTTTGAACAGGCAATAAATAGTTATGAGTTAGCAGTTTCTATCCGGGATGATTTTGCAAGTGCCTGGTTCAATAAAGGAAATATACTTGCAGAGCTTGAACGATACGCGGAAGCTTTGGAAAGTTTTAAGAAAGCACATGAAATAGATAAGAGTGATGATGCTACTTGCTTCAACATCGGTAATCTTTATGAAGAACTGAGCGATTTAAAAAATGCAATAAAGTTTTATAATGAAGCAATAAAAAATAACAGCAATTATTACGAAGCTTATCTTGCACGAGGTTACTGTTATGATGCTTCAGGAAAGTACCAGCTTGCATTGAGAGATTTCAATAAAGCTGTAGCACTTGTGCAGGATAGTGTGGAAGCATGGTATGCAAAAGCTGATCTTGAATATTCTTTAGGTAAATTAAAAGAAGCAGTAAGCAGTTATACACGTGCGTTAAAAATTTCTCCGGAAAATTATGATATATGGTTTACTCTCGCCGAAACTTATCTTGAGCTTGGAGAATGGCTTAGTGCATTAGAAGCATTTGATAAATGTATTATGCTCAGAGAAGATGATGCAAAAGCCATTTATGAAAAGGCAAAAGTTAATTTTATACTTAGAAGAACCGGAGAAGCTTTACAGTGCTTGAAGAGAGCGTTCGAGCTTGATCCAAGTATTCAGACAGAATTTACAAACGATTATCCTGAAATTAAGTCTTCAAAATTGTTTAAGAAACTTTTGGGCGAAAACTAACCGGGTTACAAAACAGGATTCTTTTTAAAGAAGATTAAAATCCAATTAATCTTCAGAGGGCACATATGAACAATTCTTATTTTTCAAATGCTGAAATTATTGGCCTTATCGGTCACCCGATAAAACATTCTTATTCCCCGTTTATACAAAATAATGCTCTTGCGATAATGGGAGTGAATTGCATCTATCTTGCTTTTGATGTACCACCGGAAAATTTGAAAAGCTCTGTTGCAGGAATTACATCTCTCAGATTTAAAGGATTAAATGTTACTCTTCCTCATAAAGAAAAAATTATAAATTTACTTGATGAACTTTCAGAAGAGGCATCAATTATAGGTGCTGTGAATACTGTAGTTAATGATCAGAACAAGCTGATCGG
>JANWIS010000071.1 GCA_025449775.1 Ignavibacteriaceae bacterium | reverse complement strand
GATTGATGCACTTAAAAAAAACAAAAGCAAAGCTCACGTAATCTTTGCCTCATCTACACAGGAGGAACAGGATAATGTTTATGGACGATCAAAACAAGAAGGACGAAAACGATTTGTTGACTGGACAAATGAAAATAAATCCGGCTTTACGGGGCTGATCATTCCGAATGTATTCGGTCCCTTCGGCAAACCTTTTTATAATTCTGTTATATCTACTTTTTCTTATCAGCTTTGTAACGATCAAACTCCAAAATTAGAAATGGATGCCGAGTTAAAACTTATTTACATTGGTGAATTGGTTTCAGTGATTGAAAATATTATCGAAAGAAATGAAATCGAGGTAAAAGAAAAGTACGTTGTTCCGCATACATTCAGTATTAAAGTTTCGGATATTCTAACCACGCTTAATTTATTTAAAACGCTTTACTTTGATAATGGTATAATTCCTGATTTTTTAAATACTTTTGAAGTGAATCTATTCAACACATTCCGAAGTTACATAGATTTAGAAAAGCATTATCCATTCCGGTATAATGTTAATAGAGATGCGCGAGGTATTTTTGTTGAGATTATTAAACAGAAAGCAGGCGGACAAATTTCATATTCAACTACAAAACCGGGGATCGTACGAGGAGATCATTTTCATACAAGAAAAATCGAAAGGTTTGCAGTTATTAATGGTAAAGCATTAATAAAGTTACGCAGGTTTGGAACTGATCATATATTCAAGTTCGAATTGAATGGAGATGAGCCTTCATTTGTAGATATGCCTGTATGGTATACCCATAACATCACTAATACCGGTAATGATGAGCTTATAACATTATTCTGGGTGAATGAATTTTATAATCCGGAGGATCCCGATACATATTTTGAAAAAGTTTAAAACATCCAAAAAGGAAAAATGAAAAAATTAAAAGTAATTACAGTAGTCGGTACAAGACCTGAAATTATCAGGCTGAGCAGAGTGATTTCAAAACTGGATGAAACAGAAAGTATCGAACACACACTAGTACATACGGGACAAAATTATGATTATGAATTAAACCAGATATTTTTTGAAGATCTGGGAATAAGAAAACCGGATTATTTTTTGGAAGCAGCGGGTGAAACCAGTTCAGAAACTATCGGGCAGATGATAATTAAAATCGATTCTGTACTTGAAAAAGTAAAACCGGATGCATTTTTAATTTTGGGAGATACTAACAGCTGTTTATGTACTATTCCGGCAAAGAAGAGACACATACCAATATTTCATATGGAAGCAGGTAACCGATGTTTTGATCAGAGGGTACCGGAAGAAACAAACAGGAAAATTGTGGATCATATAAGTGATATCAACTTAACTTACAGCGACATTTCACGAGAATATCTTTTAAGAGAAGGATTACTTCCTGATAGAATAATAAAAACAGGCAGTCCTTTGTTTGAAGTCTTGAACTATTACAGAGATAAAATAGTTAAATCTCAGATTCTGAAAAGTTTAAAACTTAATGCTGAGAATTATTTTTTAATATCTGCTCACCGGGAGGAAAATATTTCTACGGAGATGTTTGATAAATTTATATTAATGCTTAATTCACTGGCTGAAGAGTATAAGCTTCCGGTGATTCTTTCTACTCATCCCCGGACAGGTAAGATGATTGATAAAAAATCCGTTAAGTTAAATTCTCAAGTACGGTTAATGAAGCCAATGGGATTTTCAGATTATAATTTTCTGCAGATGAATTCAAAAGCAGTCTTATCAGATAGCGGCACTATATCGGAAGAGTCTTCAATTCTTAACTTCCCTGCTCTAAATATAAGAGAGACTCATGAAAGACCGGAAGCAATGGAAGAGGCTTCAGTTATGATGACTGGTTTTAATTATGATCGAATCAGACAAGCACTTAAAATTTTAGAGCACCAGGAAAGAGGCGTTAATAGAACTCTAAGCTTAGTGAAAGATTATTCATTACCGAATGTTTCGGATAAAGTAGTCAGAATAATTGTTTCATATACCGATTATATTAATAGAGTAGTATGGCAATCAAGAGGATTCTGATTTTTACAAATCATTTTCACCCGGAAAGTTTTAAAGTAAATGATATAGCGTTCGAATTAGCAAAAAATAATTATGTAGTTACCGTATTAACGGGCATTCCAAATTATCCAGCAGGCAGGTTTTATAAAGGTTACGGACTGCTAAAAAAAAGAAGAGAATTCATTAATGGTGTTGATGTAATCCGGGTTCCACTGATTCCCCGTGGTAAAAATAGTCTCTTAATGCTCTCACTGAATTATTTATCATATACTTTCTTTTTACTTATCTGGTCCTTTTTTATATCCATTACCAGACGATTTGATTTAATCTTAGTCCATCATACATCACCTATCTTCCTTGGGATCCCGGCAGTTTTAGTAAAAAAAATGCAGAGAATTAAAATGTTATTTTGGAATTTAGATTTATGGCCTGAGAGTGTTTCAGAAACGACAGGATTTAATAATAAAATTTTAATGAGGGGATTGGATAAAATTGTACGTTTTATCTATCGTAATTCGGATAAAATATTAATCAGCTCAAAATCATTCAGATCATCGATAGCAAATAAAGGTATGGATAAAGATCGTATAATTTATTTTCCTAATTGGTCAGAAGATGTATTTCTAAATAATAATATTAAACATATAAATGCAGCGGAGTATGGTCTTGATAACGATGCACTAAAAATTATGTTCGCCGGTAATATTGGTGCGGCACAGGATATGGAAAATGTAATGGAAGCAATTATTCTTGCGTCGGCAGAAAAATATTTTATAAATTGGATATTCGTCGGCGAAGGCAGAAAAATTGATTGGATGGTAAATCGGGTTATGGAGTTAAAATTGGAAGATAGAGTTTTTTTTCTTGGTCAGTACCCGATTGAGTTTATACCGTCGTTTTTTAAAATCGCAGATATAATGCTGATCTCATTAAAGAATGAAAAAATATTTTCACTAACAGTTCCTGCTAAAATTCAAACTTACATGGCATCATCAAAACCAATACTTGCAATGGTGAGCGGCGAATCAGCCTCTATAATTGAGGAAGCAAAATGCGGACTCATGTGTGATGCAGGTGATTATAAATCTCTTGCGAAGAACATGATTACATTCGCTCAAATGGATACTACCAAAAGAAAAGAACTTGGTGATAATGGTTTTAAATATTATCAAACTTTTTTCTCTAAGAATAAAGCAGTCAAAAGCCTTATTGATTTATTTAAGGAATTGAATTCATTAAAGGCTCATTAAATATAATTGTTTGTTCTACCACAGTAACAAAAACTCAGCCGGTCAATAGGGTAACTAACTAAAAGAATAAACTAAAAAATATCTTACTTAGTAACTAAAAACTTAAGAAAGTTTCTGCAATTTCTGGCTCGCGATTTGTTAACTCCTCTTTCAACAGGTTTCAACTGCCTGAAATTATTTAAATTATAATTACTAAGTTTGCTTGCGAGAATTTTTAATGACAGCACAGAGTTAATAGATCAATGCAATACATTATAATTTCATTTGCTGCGCTGATTTTGTCCGTATTTATTACCCCATACTTTATTGAACTGCTTAATAAAATAAGAATCACCGATCTCCCGGACAGCAGACGAAAAGTACACACCGCTCCAATGCCCCTTTCAGGTGGAATAATAATTTTTATGGTAGTGGTTACATTCCTTTTCATTTTCTACGGCGATATTAACTCTGTAAAGTTTTTTATTTTCGGCAGTGTTATTATTCTTGCACTCGGTACTTATGATGATCTTCTTGGTGCCGGATGGCTGCTTAAGTTTTTATACCAATCATTTGCGGCTATTTGTCTATTAATTTTCATTCTTCCAAAATTCAATTCGCTCATTTTTTTCGGGATTGAATTATCTATCATACCTGCATCTGTCCTTCTTCTGTTTTTTATTATCGGTACAATTAATTCTTTCAATCTTCTTGATGGATTAGATGGATTGGCATCTGGGATTGCACTTTTAGTTTCGGTCTTACTTTTTTTCCTGAGTCTGAATTCATTAAACCAGTTTCTACTTGTTCTGCTTGCTTCATTCATTGGATGTATAATTGGCTTTTTAAAATATAACGCATATCCTGCAAGAATTTTTCTTGGAGATTCGGGTTCACTTGTCCTCGGCTATATCGTCACAAGCGCAGTTCTGCTTTTAGCTGTAGATAATAATACACAAACACTTGACCTTACTTTTACAATTATTCTCCTTGCTGTTCCAATTGCTGATGCATTAAAAGTCATGCTTCAAAGATTGTTTACGGGAAGACATCCATTCATTGCTGATAAGAATCATATCCATCATATCGTATTCAGTAAAAATATTACGCACAAAACAACAGTATTTATTATCACACTCTATTCAGTCTTGTTTGCAGCCAATGCAATTTATTACCGATTTTATTCTGAATTGTACGGCATCATAATGTTTTTAATACTAACTATTCCATTAATCTTTGCGAACAGAATATTGAATTTTATTATTAATAGTGAGAAGCTTATCCTCTACGGCAGAGCGATTAATCGCTTCCCACAGTATTTAATTAATTTTTATAAAACAGGAGTGGTGCCTGTTGTTGCAGTGTTTGTAATGTTTTCATTTATATATTTACTGGCAGCAGGAAAGAATCTTAGTGCAGAATTTTTAATTCCATCTTTTATCATCCTTGGATTGCTGCTGCTTTTCACAATTATAAATTACAAACGAAGCAAGCTGTTTACAGATATAATTGTTTTTTTCAACATACTTATTTTTTTTATTATCAATCAGACCAACAGCGTACTCTATAAAGATTTTTCACAGATACCTATACTCGGTAATATTAATTTTCACCTTCTTATAATTGCAATACTTTTTCCTGTTGTTGGATTCTTTTTATTTTTCAGAGACAGGATACAACAGAACCGAGAAATGTTATTAACAGGACTCGATCTTGTAATAGTTTTACTTTTAGTTCTTCTTTCGATTTCTTCAAACCTGATTCCCATAGCAAAATCTTATATAATTACAGACACAATTTTCAGAAGCTTTCTCATTTATATTTTTTACAAGATTGTTATTCAGATACAACCGAAATTCCGTTCATTATTATATGCATTCTCTTTCCTCACCGTACTTTTGTCTCAAACGATTTTATTAATCTCCTGATTAAATGAAATTAAAATTTTTATTATCAGTTTTCCTTCTGATGTGGATTAAATTATCTGCGCAGACTGTTTACGAACCTGTT
>JANWIS010000070.1 GCA_025449775.1 Ignavibacteriaceae bacterium | reverse complement strand
GTTAAGCCTGCAATATGATGAGCTACTTTTATAACATCTTCCTGGTAAATCATAACACCGTAAGTTTCTCCAAGCACTTCTTCCATTTGCGGAAGAAGATATTTTCTTCTGGAAGGGTTTTTATGGCGGGCAATAAATTCCTGCATCATTCCGCTTTCAGCAACGCCGGGACGAATGATAGAACTTGCTGCCGTAAGCATTTCAAAGGTTGATACATCAAGTCTTTTTAACAACGAACGCATTCCGGGAGATTCTATATAAAAGCAGCCTATGGTTAAACCACTTCTTATTAAGCTGACGGTTTCCGGATCATTAAAAAGAAATTCATAATTGAAAATATCAAATGGAATTCCTTTCTCTTCTACCGGAATATCCCGGTAAAGATGTATAGGAAGAGTAGAGATGCTGTGCTTGTATGAAAGATCCGCTTCTTTAGAAGGAATATTTTTAGAGGAGTTGATAAAAAGCATAAGCTATCCAGAATAAAACCCATAGAGATATATTTAGTAATAGATAACAATTATTTGAATGAAAATTTTACTCCAACCGAAGCACTGAATGCACGTGTTAATCCATCCACATTTACTTCTCTTTTGATAAACGGGATTGCAAAATCAAGAAACAAAGAATAATTTTCATCGACCTGATAGTTAGCCAGCATAAGTAAGTTTAACTGCGACTGGTCACTATTATCCACTTCAATAAAAGATTCCTGAACTGAAGTTGTATCTAAAACAGTTGATTCGGCCAGCCGCTTAATGAATAAGAGCTGGGGAATAATGCTGAACTCATCAAGCTGAAAATTGTAACCAGCTCTTAAAAGTAAATCATCACCCCTTTCAAGCCTGTAAACATTTTCATTTCTTCCGCCTGCAACCTGGTAACCGGCACCAACAATTAATTTGCCGTATGTATAATTCACACCAAACAATAAATCGTTTGAACCAAGTCCGCTTTGGTAAACCTGCGGAAGATTGTCTTGGTTGTCGTCTCCGGTTGCAAGCTTTGCTCCGATTGAAGCTTCAAATGCAGAAGCCTGATCTGAAAATAATATCTGCTTCATACTCAAAATCAAATCGCCTATTCCATTTACATTTCCGTCAGGACCGGATTGAATATTATACGGCAATAAAAACTGAATGGAAGTTTTGCTAAAGAGATTATAGTTACCGTTGAGCTGAAATGAATGAAACTGAACATCATCTTCTTTACCGCTGTAACCGTATTTATAAGAAGCTGAGACATCAAATATGCTTTCACTTTCATCTTCCAACTGATGCCCGCCAAGCTGACAAATTCCTGCATCAGAACATTGAGCGTAATTTTCAAATGAAAAAAAATCTACGGCTATCAGAATTGCAGAGACAACAAACAATTTTTTCATTTTTTTTCTTTCCAGATTTTATTTATAAAACAAAATAGCTCGGTATATGACAAACTTCAATTATCAGATATTTATCCGGCTTTCTTTTTTTCCATATTTCTGTAAACACCAACTACAATTCCAACCAGCTTAAATGACGGATACTTTTTCTCAATAACTATCGGTTTGTATTCCGGGTTTTCTGAAACCAGTTCGATCTCATTCTTCCTTTTATAAAATCTTTTCACTACTGCAGCATCATCAAGAACAGCGGCAACAATCTGCCCGTTTTTTGGTTCCAGGTTTGGATTAACAATTACAATATCACCGCTGAATATATATGCATCCTTTAAGCTGTCCCCTTTTACCCTGAGCAGAAAGGAATCTTTCGGCATACGTGCAATTGTAGGAAGTTCAATTGTGTCAATCGCATCAGGATAAATTGTAAGAGGATTTCCGGCTGCCACTTCACCAATAACTGGTTTCGGTACGAAAAATTTATCTTCAAGAGTAAGTTCAATACCACGAGACAGCTTCGGATTCTTTTTTATAAATCCTTTTTTCTCAATTGCACCAAAATGCTGCTGAACTGTAGCTCTGTTTCTGTATCCAAAATGTTTTGCAACTTCGGCTAAGGTGGGAGGTATTCCCTTCCCTTTAATCTGATCTATTAAAAAATCAAGAATGTCTTTCTGAACTTTGGTTAGATCCCGAAGTGTTCGGAGTTTTCCGGCTTTTTTCATAATAGTTACCTTCTTAGAAAAGTAATAGGAAGAGTAAGGCAAGAATAAAGTTTTGCAGATTTCAGCTTCTTACTCTTTTTATTAAATACCCTACATTTGTATGGTAATTTAATTTATAAGCAGGAATAAGTCAACAAGCAACGAAGGATAAGTGAGATTGGAGTTAAGAATGAGATTAGATCAGTTGACGAAAATTTTCTTTAACGATTCGAGCATTTTCTCACGGAAAATAGGTTTGGAAATGAAATCGGTGAACCCGGTTGAAATAAATTTTTCTTTATCACCGGGCAGAACATAAGCAGTTACGGCAATAACAGGAACTTTTTCAAGTCCGGACATTTTATGTATAATCTTAAGGGCATCCAAACCGTTGTATTCACCCTGAAGATTAATATCCATAACAATAAAATCAAAGCTCTGGGATTCGAGCAGAGGAATTGCTTCCTCAAAGCTTGCAGCAAACTGGATGTTCTTCAACTCTTTCATCTGAACTTTGAATAAAATCTGGGAATCAACTTGGTCTTCAATGTAAAGACATCTGAGAGAAGTTAATCCATTTTTTTTAGTTACAGGAGGCGGAACTTCTTCAATTGTAATTTCTTCTTCAGCAACCGGCGGCTCTTCTTTTTGAATTTGCAATTGTTCAGGTATTCCAAGCTCTTCAGGAACGAATGCAGCTTCTTGTTTCTCAGTAATATCAATTTTTAATTCTTCTTCTTCTATTTCAATTTCATCTTTAGGTTTAAATGATTCAGGTTTTTTTGTCTCAATTTTTTCATGAGTAACTGCTGGTTTTTTTATCTCCGTTTTTTCGGGAGCAATTACTGTTTTTTTTGATTCAACAATTGGAGGAAGATCAATTTTTTTAGAATGGTTTAGAGGAAATCTAAAAACAAAATCCTGTTTGTCTGTAAATTCATTAACTAAAGTGAATTGTCCGTTAAGCGACCGGAGAAGCAAATCGGTTATTTCAAAATTTAATTTTGATACGCCAACTTCTTTAGGTTCTCTGTGTTCAATGAAAAGCTTTTTCAAAGTTTCTAACAAAGTAGAAGTTGAACGAGCAAAACCATCCGATACAGAAATGTTAAAACTATCATCCTCAACGGGATATGCAGCAAAATAAATTTTCTTTTGTGTAGTTATCCTTCCTACTAAACGGATTAGGTTGTTCAATAAGTTTTCAAATTTCTTTTTGTCGGTTGAAAACTTCAGTGAGGAAGATATTTTACCGTACGCCAGTTCTGCATCTTTTATACCGGTTAACTCTTTAATATTTTTATCAAGAGGTTCAACAATATCAGTTATTGAAACAGTTGAAATTTCTGTCTCTTTAATTTTCGATTGGACATCTGAGAATTCCATTATTGAATTCATTAGTCCCAGAAGTGAAGATCGATTCTGATTTATTATTTCCACGGCTTCCTTTTGTTCCGGGGAAAGTTTTTCGATGCTTTCTGTGAGTTCTTGTGCAAAGCCGAGTATTACATTCATCGGAGTCAGTATTTCATGAAATACTCCTGAAAGGAATGATGCATCATGCCCTGAAGATTTTAATTCTTTTGCAACAGGCTTTTCTACTACTACTTCTTTTATTACTTCCTTTACCACTTCCCTAACTACTTCTTTAGTCTGAACCGGTGCTGAACCGGCTTGATTTGTAATTCTGGAAATGAGAGAAAACGAATCAACTTCTTTATCTGAATTAAATATGGGAGTTGAAGTAGTGTCGGTTTCAATTATTTTTCCATCAGAGGATTTTAGTTTAATAGTGAAAGTAACTGTTTCTTTGATATGCGAATGAAATACAGAACTATTTAAAAATACTCTGTCTTCATCATCACAATAAGAAATAACTGAACTGTTAATTAATTCAAGTCTTGGAACACCTAAAACTCTTGAAGTTGAATCATTAACAAAAGTTATAATGCATTCAGGATCAGTTACGAAAATCATATCATTTGTATTTTCAAATGCAGATTTAAATAACTGGTTGTACTTCTCGAGGTCAAGTTGTTCAGTTACATTTTCTACTATACTTAAGTATGCATCAACATCTTCATACTTATAATTTATTCTGCTTATTCTAACAAATGCATAGCTTCCATCTTTTTTCCTGTGCTTAAACGGCTTACTGAATTCACCTTCTTTAACTAAATCTTCCGAGCTTTCTAACAAAGTTTGAATATCTTCAGGCGTATAGAGATCAGTCAAATCCATCTGAAGAAATTCTTCTTCTGAGTAACCATACAACCGTAATGCTGCATTGTTCACACCGAGAAATCTCAAATTCTCTTTATCATAAATAAAAATTGGTCCGGGGTTATTCTTAATTAGTATGTCGGACATATCTTCTTTGCTCGGTAAAATATTATTTAAAACTGCTGAGTAACTTGTTTTATTAAATGAAAGTATTATTAATTCTTCCTGAATTTCCTTTGAAAAGTATCTTGAAACATTTAACTCAAAACCACTTCCCGGTTTAGAAATTATCTCTAAATCAGCATTTAATTCAATAATTATGCCATCTAATGCACTTTTTATAAAATCTGAAACTGCATCAGACAATCTTTCTGGAAAAACATTTTCGAACTTTGAATTTTGAATAACTTCAAAATCCTGTTTGAATAATTTACAAAATTCTTCATTAGAAAGCCTAAATTTCCCAGATTTATCGATTATACTAACCGGAACAGGTATTAAAGAAATTAATTCAGTAATTATAGATTCAACTTTGGTCTTATCATCTACCGGTAGAGTTGAAATATTTTGACGGGAAAATCCTACCAATGCGATAATTTTTCTATCAGAACCGAGTAAAGGAATTTCAATAATTTCTTTCCCTTTTGCGAGTGGAAAAATAGTCCCCGAAAAATTCCCGATTGAAACAGGACTTTTAATTTCTTGTTGAAATTCTTCAACCGATTCGAAAAATTTTACTAAATAGGATGGGATAAACTCTTTGTAATTTTTTCCTTCAATCTGAATTTTTAGTAGGCCGACAGATTCACAGAATAATTTATTTGTAATAATAAAATTTCCCTGTTCACTTTTTATCCAGAAAAGTTCATCAAATTCATCAACCCGTTTTTCTATAATTTCTTTTTCAAAAAAAGTAAGCGGGTACTGATTTGTAAAATCATTAATCACTTCCCTTATCTTATCATCGATTGAAATGTTTTCAAGATTTGCCGGTAATATTGAAAATTCGCTTAAGTCGTATGCTGAACTATTCAGCTCAACAGGCGAGATAGTTATGAGAAAAATAAATTTATCTCCTAAATAAATTTTTCCCATCGACATGTAAACGGATAATTTATTTCCGTTTTTTAATTGGAATGAAAACTCATCCGGATTTTCTTCACTCAACATTCCAGCTGCAGATTTAAGCAGGTTTGTTAGTTCAAGCCAGTTATCGTCGGCTAAATAGTCCTGGAAAAATTTTTTACTCTCATTAAATTCAAAAAGTTTTTTTGCATTTGAATTAATAAAGATAATTTCGCCGGATTCTTCAATTATAATGGCGGGTTTACTTGCAATTTCAAGAATGGAATCGAGCAATTGCCTGATTTTATCTAATTCGTTCATTATTTATCTCGAGGGTCTAAGCAGAGAAACAAGAACCGAGAAATCAGTACAATTAAACCTGACAGAAACAGAAAAAACATATGTGATCTTGAATTATTTTTTTCAATTAGCGCCACTTGATCATATCTTGGGAAGATTCAATTAGAGATAAGGTTTCAGGGTTGAAAGTGTATTCTTCAAATTTCAACTTCGGCATTTCAACATCACGAAAATTGACAGTTTCATTCGTAGAATTTTTTCTTAAATCTTCCACAACTTTAAATTTAGTCTGCAGTTCTTTTTCAATGGTATTTTTCAATGGCTCATTGATGATTTCAGTTTTCTCAGGTTTAGTTTTTGGTTCAATCACCTCTTCAATAAAAACTTTGTGCTCTTTTTTCTC
>JANWIS010000069.1 GCA_025449775.1 Ignavibacteriaceae bacterium | reverse complement strand
CTGCCGGCGATTATTTATTTACTCCGCCCGGAGGAAAGCATGCTGTCTTTAGTAAGAAAGGATGTACAATGATTTTAAACATTCCTGAAGAAGTTGAAATCTTAAAGTAATACTTGAATTGTTTTTAAAAATTAATTAACTCAGATATTTATTCACAGCATCAGCACAATTCTCTCCATCAATTGCTGAAGAAACAATTCCACCGGCATATCCAGCTCCTTCACCACAAGGAAATAAACCTGCCATTTCAACGTGCATTAAAGTTTCCTTTTCTCTCGGAACTCTTATCGGTGAACTTGTCCTTGATTCAACTCCAACAATAACTGCATCTTCGGAATAAAATCCTTTCATCTTATTATCAAATATTTTTAATGCTTTCTTAAGTCGGGATGTGATGAACTTCGGAAGCTCTTCATGAAGAGGAACTGATGATAAGCCGGGAATGTAAGAAGACTGAGGTAGAGAAGAAGAAAATTTTCCTGCGACAAAATCTGTAACACGCTGTGCCGGAGCTTTTTGTCCGTTCACTCCTGTATTTGCAATACTGAATGCTTTTTTTTCTAAACTTTCCTGGGACATCTGCCCGGAAAATGGAGAATGGCTTTCAAATTGTTTCCAGTCATTTTGATTTACTTCAACCACAAAACCGGAATTTGCAAAAGGAGAATCTCTTTTTGAAAGTGACATCCCGTTAACTACAATTTCACCCGGCGAAGTTGCAGACGGAACAATTATTCCGCCGGGACACATGCAAAACGAGTACACTCCCCTTTCATCAATATTGCAGGCGAGATTATATGCAGCCGGTGGAAGATTCTGATGTTTTTCTTTTGTATGATATTGAATTTCATTTATTAATTCCTGCGGATGCTCGATTCGTACACCCATTGCAAAAGGTTTTGGTTCAATTCTTATTTTGTTTGAATGAAGAATACGATAAATATCTCTTGCAGAATGTCCAGTTGATAAAATAATTGCATCACTATAAACCTCAATTTCATCGTTTACTTTTATACCAATAATATTGTTTTCATTAATAATAAAATCCGTTACACGGGAATTGAAATGGATTTCACCACCGTTATCAATTATTGTTTTCCGGATGTTTGCAACAATTTTC
This sequence comes from Ignavibacteriaceae bacterium, assembly GCA_025449775.1. Lineage (GTDB taxonomy): Bacteria > Bacteroidota > Ignavibacteria > Ignavibacteriales > Ignavibacteriaceae > IGN2. Next base: position 11,389 of record JANWIS010000069.1, on the reverse strand, counting down.
GGAAGCTTGTTTGAACCGATGTGAGGATGTGTATCAATCCTGATGTCAGCATCAGCTCCGTGCTGAACAAAAATATCAAGGATTTTTTTTACATCACCGCGTTTTGTTGACCGTGTATAAAGCTTTCCGTCGCTGTAAGTTCCCGCTCCTCCTTCTCCAAAACAATAATTTGAATCCGGGTTAACAATATGTTCCTGGTGAATAGCTTTTAAATCTCTTCTTCTTGATTGAACATCTTTACCTCTTTCAATCACGATTGGTTTTATTCCAAGTTCAATTAATCGTAAAGCTGCAAACATTCCGCCGGAGCCAAATCCCACAATTATTACTTTCTTATTTGAATCAACAGGTGTGTAATTAATTATTCTTTGTTGACCAGAAGGTGTTTCATCAATAAATGCTTCGACGAGATAATGAAACACAACATTATTTTTTCTTGCATCGATGGATCGTTTTATGGGGATGACTGCTGAGATTTTTTCTTTATCAATCTTAAGGAGTTGAGAAGACTTCTCAAGAAGTATATTTGGAAGATCCAGCTGTTCAGGATAGAGTTTTAGTTCAATTTGTTTTTTCATATTGTCCCCTTACTATGGGGAAATTATTCAGATCAAAGTTTAAAAAATTCCTTTTGTAAAACCTCCGTCAACCTGGATTGTATTGCCGGTAACATATCCTGCCTGCTTTGAAGCAAGAAATACAACAACAGAAGCAATCTCTTCAGGTCTAGCAAGTCTGTTCATCGGAATCCGTTTTGACATCTCAACAAGAACTTCCTCGTGAGATTTTCCACTCTCTTTGGCTTCAACAACTGCAAGTTCGTAAAGTCGACCAGTCAGTGTCATTCCAGGTGCAATATTATTTACTGTAATATTGTACTTGGCAACTTCATTGCTTAGTGATTTAGTAAATCCGGTTACAGCAGCACGAAATGAATTTGATAATATTAAATTATCAAGCGGCTGCTTCACAGTAATTGAAGTAAGATTTATAATACGACCACGGTTCTTTGCAATCATTCCCGGTAATGCAAGTCGAGAAAATCGAACAGCGCTTAGTAAAACATGTTCGTAAGCATTTTCCCACTGATTGTCATCAAGTTTATGAAACAATCCCGGCTCAGGCCCACCGCAATTGTTCACTAAAATATCAACACTTCCGAAATGATCTATCACTGCATTGAATGTATGCTCAATATCTTTCTGCTTATTAAGATCACAAACTGACCAGAAAGGATCTGTACCGTATTTTGTTTTAATATCTTTGGAAGTTGAGAGAAGATTTTCTTTTGATCGTGATGAGATTGCAATTTTGCTTCCTTCAGCAGCAAAACATTCTGCAACTGCTTTTCCGATTCCTTTACTTGAAGCAGTAACCAGTACGGTCATATCCTTTAAGCCGGTATCCATAATTTTTTCCAGAGATTTTTAAAGGTGATTTGTTGGCAGGAATTAAAATAAAGTATTTATTCTAATTTAGGAACTAGCTCGCCTACAATTTTTTCAGTATCAATTGCAATAACAAGTTCTTCGTTGGTAGGAATTCTTAGCACTTTTACTTTGGAATTATTTGATGATATCAACAATTCCTTATTTTCATTCTTCGATTTATCAAGCTTAATCCCGAGATACTCCATATTGTTGCAAACTTCTTCTCTTACTTCTGCCGCATTCTCTCCAACACCACCGGTAAAAACAAGAACATCAAGTCCGCCCATCGCAGCAGTATAGGCTCCAATAAATTTCTTTATCCTGTAACAGAATATTTCAAATGCATAGACTGATCTCTTTTGTCCGTCTTTTGCAGATGTCAGTATTTCCCGCATGTCACTACTTTCTCCGCTTATACCAATTAATCCTGAATGTTTATTAAGTAAAGTTCCGGCTTCATTTAAAGTTAATCCTTCTTTGCCCATTACATAGAGAATTAATGAAGGGTCCAAATCACCACTTCGTGTTCCCATCAATAAACCTTCAAGTGGAGTAAATCCCATAGTAGTATCTATTGAAACACCACAATCAACTGCTGCCATACTGCATCCATTTCCAAGATGAGCTGTAATGATTTTTAATTCGCTGATATCTTTTCCAATTACATCAGAAGCTTTCTGAGAAACATAAAGATGAGAAGTCCCGTGAAATCCATACCGCCTAATTTGATATTTTTTATATAACTCAAAAGGAATTCCATACAAGTACGCACGCGGAGGCATTTTAGAATGAAATGCTGTATCAAACACAGCTACTTGCGGAATTTTTGGTAATAATCTTGTGACTGCCTGGATACCTTTTATATTAGGAGGATTGTGAAGTGGTGCAAGTTCAATATTATCTTCTAAAGCTTTTAAAACTTCGGCATTAATCAGAACCGAACTCGTGAATGATTCACCACCGTGAACAACACGATGACCGACTGCATCAATTTCTTTTGCATCTTCAATTACACCATGATTTTTACTCATCAGAACGGCGATTACATATTCGATCGCCATTTTATGATCAAGAATTTCACCGGCTATTTTAATGCTGTCGCCATCAAATCTTAAATGTGATAACACAGCTCCTGTCATTCCGATACGTTCAATATTACCTTTTGCAAGTGCAGTTTCTGTTTCGGTATCAATGAATTGATATTTAATTGATGAACTGCCGCAATTTAAAACCAGGATTTTCATTCTATAACTTTTCTTTTAAATTGAAAATAAATTTAATCTATCATATTTCCATGTTCATCGTATTTATAGAAACCTTCACCACTTTTCTTTCCGAGTTTCCTTTCACGAACCAATTTTCGTAATATCGGACAAGCACGGTACCTTGCTTCTCCAAGAGTTTTCCAGAGAGTTTCCATCCAGGCAAGCACTTCATCAAGCCCCATACTATCTGCAAGCTCAAGAGGACCCATCTGAAAATTGTAACCAAGCTTTATAGCGGTATCAATATCTTTTACAGTTGCAATTCCTTCCATAAGAATATACATAGCTTCATTAAGCAGAGGGACAATCGCCCGAGTTGTAACAAAACCCGGATACTCATAAACTTCAACCGGTGTCTTACCGATCTGTGAAATAAAAGATTTAACTTTTACAGTTGTTTCTGCAGATGTATGAAGGCATTTGACAACTTCGACAACAGGTATTTTGGGAACCGGATTCAAAAAATGAAGACCGATTACTTTTTCAGGTCTGCTTGTTGTCTCAGCAATTTTTGTTAGACTTAGTGTGGAAGTGTTGGAAACAAATATGCAATCTTTTTTTGCTTTTTTATCGAGCTGAGAAAAAATATCAACCTTAAGATCGAGATCTTCATAAACAGCTTCGATGATTAGATCACGATCAGAAATATTGTCAAAGTTTGTTTCCCATTTAATACGGCTGAAAATTGTTTTTTTATCAGAATTAGTCATCGCCCATCGTTTGATTTCGCGATCTATACTTTCTGAAAGCATCGATTTGGCTTTTTTGAGCATCTTATCATTTTTCTCAATGATAAGAACATCAAGTCCGGCGGCAGAAATAGTTTGTGCAATTCCCTGCCCCATTATTCCTGCACCAATGATTGCAATTTCATTAACTAATTCAGAGTCATCAACAACAGGTGCAGATTTTAATAAATCTTCAAGTCTTAATTTCTCTTCAATCATTTTTTAAGTCCTGCAGATACAACAAAATCCTATTTAAGGAAAACTATTTTTTTCATTTCCCTGTGAGATTTACTTCCGTCAACACTGTTTACTTCGAAAGAATAAAAATAAATTCCTGATGAATTGTTTTCAGCATTCCAGTTTACTTCATATTTACCGGGATTGTGGACTTCATTTTTTATTTCTTCAATCACCTGACCGATCGAATTATAAATATTAATTTTCACATGACTTTCTACAGGCAAAGAATATGAAATTGTCGTAGATGGATTAAATGGATTCGGATAATTTTGTGAAATATAATATTCCGACGGGATGAAAGTTAGATTAACAGCAGTCTGTTCCGAATATTGGAATGAACCATCATAATCAATCTGTTTTAACCTGTAAAGCACAGTTCCTTCATAAGGTAAAAGTGAATAATCATCTGTATAAATGTAATCTTTTCTTTCAGTAGAAGTACCATTACCTTCAACAAATGCGATAGTTGTCCATTCCTGGTTTTTAAGTTTTCTCTCTATTTCAAATCCGTGATTATTTGTTTCCGTAGCAGTGCTCCAGTCGAGAGTAACCGAGTTTACATTTGCAGAAGCTGTAAATGAAATAAGCTCAACTGGTACAGCTAAATCTATAAAGGCTTCAAATACTCCTCTTCCATGAGTTCCGGCTCTGAGCATTTGATTTGAAAGGGAATAATCCAAATGCAAAATAACTGTGTTGGGAAGATTGTTTTGAAGCTCTACCCAGTTATCTCCATCGTTCTGAGTTAAGAATACACCTATATCGGTTGCAACAAAATAAGTATTCGGATTACTTACATCGTACGGATAAATAAAAATATCATTTACATGTGAATCAGGTAAGTTCCCTTATATGCTGAACCAGTTCGTTCACAAGTTCGTTGATTTGTAAACTTTGTTGCTTCCAAAACCTGAATGTGTAATCAAAACAATATTGTCGTTGGATGGATGAACATAAACAGAAGTAATTGTTCTGCTCGGTAAACCGGAAGAGACATTAGTCCAGTTTGCACCGGAATCTGTTGACCTGAAAATCTGGCTTCCTGTAGTTGCAAACATCACAGTAGGATTTGAAGCACTGATTGCCATTTCGCGAACTGCATTCCCTCCATTAACATTTCCAGAAATTGCTGTCCATAATGCACCGTTATTTGTGCTTCTATAAACTCTCTGCCTGGCTACAAAAAAAGTTCCTGAAATTGTTGGATGTTCTATTATCGGTGCAACCCATGTTGCACTTTCACCAGTATTTATTCCACCTGTTGCTGAAACCCATGAGGATCCTCCGTTTGAAGTTCTAAATAAACCACCAACCTGAGTTTCACCCAAAATATAATTTGCATCAAAATGATTGAAGCACACTTCGCCGCCATCACCACCGTAAGCAGCAGCCCAGTTTAATGTTGAATATGTTTGCTGAGTTCCATTGTCTTGTGTTCCTCCTAAAATTCTGCTGGGAGTGAAAGGACTTGCAGCTATTCTGTAAAATTGTGTCAATGTTAAATTCTGATTCATATTTGTGAAATTACTTCCATTGTCAGTTGTTTTCCAGATCCCACCATCGTTAGAAACAAAGAAAGTATTTTCATCAGTTGGATGGAAGAAAAGATATTGCTGGTCAACATGCACATAACCACCGGCATAACCATTTGTGATGTTTACAAAATTAGTTCCATCAATAGTTCTGAACACATCAATGGTTCCTACATAAGCTTTATTAGGATTTTTAGGATTCACTCTGATATATAAATCGTACCACGCTTGTCCATCAAGGTCCTGAAAACCTGCTGTTGTAATCAACTCGGTCCAGTTAGCACCATAATTAACAGATTTGAATAACCGAACTGAACTTCCCTGGAAAGCACAAGCATACATTACATTCGGTGATGAATTACATAAATCAAAATGGTTTCGTTCACCTATAACCAATCCGCTTCCAAAAGTACTGAAAGTAGCTCCGCCATCAATTGATCTTCTTAATAACATTCCTGAACCGATTGCGAATGCTGTATCACCGGTTTGTGAAAAAACTACATCGTCACATCTTCCTCCAACAAGAGTTACCCAATTTAATCCGGAATCAGTGCTCCGGAATAAACCGGCTGGACCAACTGCTGCAAGTAATTCATTAGAATGATTAGGACGAATTTTTATTCTTGAAAAATAAGTTGAGTTAGGAAGTCCGCTTGTAATATGTGTCCATGTATTTCCGGCATCGGTAGATTTCAACAATCCTCTTCCATACCACGAAGCACCGCTATATGTTGCTTCACCAGTTCCTGCGTATACAATATTTGGATTTGTAGGATCAATTGCGATTGCACCCATTGACATTGATGGATAATAATCTGTTAGCGGTGTCCAGTTAACCCCACCATCTGTAGATTTCCAGACTCCTCCGTTTGCCGGACCGACATAAATGATATTCGGATCAGTCGGATGAAATGCACCTGTAACAATTCTGGAAGAAATATTTCCATACGCATAATAATAACCCGGTGTTGGACCAAGACTTACCCAACTTATTCCCAGCTGTCTATCTGAATTCTGCTGTCTTAGAGCTTCCCGTTGCATTAAAGCATTCGCATATGCATCTGCAGGAATGAAATTATTTGGATAAGCTCTCTGTTCAAAGAACCATCTTTCGCGTATAAATGGTTTAGTTTGCTGAATTTCTAGTGGAGCTTCAGAATAGATTGAATTTTCAATAAGTATATCCCTGTAATCGATCTGTGGGAATATTGCTTCAATCAGCAATAAAGAAAAAAAGAGATTAAAAAATGTTTTCATTAAAAAAGTTCCTGTTTATGTAAATTTAATATTGAATTTTCGTATGGCAAGCTTTAAACCGTTTTTTAGAATATGTCAAAGCTGAAAAGTGATATTATTTTTTTATTAATATCCTGTATGAAAAATAAGCCTGTATTAATCATTTAACAAATAACATTTTAGAACCTCTTGAACAATTCTCTAAAAATACTTAACGAATTTTATGGATATGACACTTTCCGCAACGGGCAAGCTGAAATAATTGATGCTGTTTTAAATTTTAAAAATGTTCTGGCTGTTCTTCCAACAGGTGCAGGCAAATCGATTTGTTACCAGATTCCGGCACTCATATCAGATAATTTTTCAATTGTCATTTCACCTTTGATCGCATTGATGAAAGACCAGGTTGATTCACTTAACAAAAAAAAAGAAGTTGCAGCATTTATCAACAGTACAATGACTGGTTTTGAATCCGATGAAGTGATGAATAAAATCCATCTCGGAAGCATTAAATTACTTTACCTGGCTCCGGAAAAATTAGACAGTTTAAAATTTGCAGAAAGGATTAAAGAGCTTAACCCTGAATATCTTTTTGTTGATGAAGCACATTGCATAAGCGAATGGGGTCATAACTTCAGACCAAGTTATTCCAAGATAAAAGAATTTATAACTCATACAGGAATAAAAAATGTTTCAGCATTCACTGCAACTGCAACTCCGGAAGTAAGGGATGATATTGCTGAACAGCTTGGATTTAAAAACGCTGAAATTTTTGTACGTGGATTCGAAAGAGAAAACCTCAATCTACGGGTAATTCATACACGGAAGAAAAAAGAAAAATGCCATGAGCTGTTGAAAGAGATAAATGGATCTGCCATAATTTATACGACCTCAAGAAAAAAATCCGAAGAAGTTTCCGAATATTTAACTCTTAAAGGAATTCCATGCAATCATTATCATGCAGGATTGACCGCACCTGAAAGAAGACGGATACAGGAAGAATTTATTGAAGGAAAGATTGATGTAATCGCAGCTACAAATGCATTCGGGATGGGGATTGATAAACCGGATATCAGGCTGATCATCCACTATAATACTCCCGGAACAATTGAAAGCTATTACCAGGAAATTGGAAGAGCAGGTCGGGATGACAAAGAATCTTTTTGTTACTTGTTGCATGATGAAGCAGACATTGCAATTCAGAATTATTTTATTTCCAATTCTCACCCGGCAAAAGAGCTAATACGGAAAATTTATATGGCAATCTGTGATTATAACAGAATTGCAGTCGGCAGTAATTCTGATAAGGAATTAATAGTTGACAGAGATTACATAACAAAATATGCCGGTTCTGAAGTGTCGAACGGAATTTTTCATTCAGCATTAAAATATCTTGAAAATTCAGGTTACATCCGCCAGGTTTCAGAATATGAGAAAAAAGATTCGCTTCAGATTTTAGTGAGCAAAGATCAGTTGAAGGACGTTTTAAAGAAATCAACTCAGGCTGAATTAAAAAATATTTTGGTTTTACTTTTGCGGGAATTCGGCGGAACTGTTTTTACATCAACTATTAAAGCATCGTTTGCAAGACTTGCTGAAAAATTTTTAATTCCCGATCAATATTTTCTTGACTCGCTAAATATTCTTAACAATATGGGCATAATCTCATTCCAGCCTGCAAATGTAAAGGAAACTGTTATGCTCACTACTCCAAGAGTAAATGCAGAAAACCTGATATTGAATTACAAACTGATAAATGAAAGTTATCTGAACTCACAACGCAAGCTTGATAAAATGATTGAGTTTGTGTTCACAAATGAATGCCGGTTTAAATTCATTCTGAAATATTTTGGAGAAAGTGTTGATGAATACCGTTGTGGAAAATGTGATAACTGTACTTCGACAGGAAAATTGAAGGAGTCCTCGTCATCATATCTTTCTGAAATAATTTTAGAAACCATGAAAGAAGCCAATGATGCTATCCCCGAAAATTTTGTTGTCAAGCTTCTCAGAGGAGAAAAAATAAAAGAAAGTGCTGTAATATTTAAACATTTTGGCTCGTGCAAAAAATTTTCTTCTGCAGAAATTAAAAGCGTGCTTGTACAACTAGTCTCTAAAGGAAATATTATAAAAAGTACAGGCAAAAGAAATTTTATTAGTCTGCCTAAAGAAGAAAATATAAAAAAAGAGATGTCTGTTACTGATGAATCAGATATTACTGATATTAATAAATATGATGACGAGCTGTTTTTATATAATCAATTAAGAGAAGTGAGAAAGAAAGCAGCTGAAAGATTTATGCAGTCCGGTTACCTGATTTGTGCTGACAGCATAGTGAAAGATATCGCACGCTTGAAACCAAAAAATAAATCCGGACTGTTAAGCATTAACGGTTTTAATAATCGAATGTTTAATAAGCTGGGAAATGATTTTCTTGAAGTCATAAATTCGTACAAACCACAAAGTACAGCTAACAAATCATTTCAGGCAAAAAGAACAATTCCACAGAATATAATTGAAACTAAAAATCTGATTGAAAAGAAGTATACATTAAAGGAGATTTCAGAAACACTTAAACTTTCTGAAGCTGTTATATCTATGCAGATAGAAACAATAGTTGAGTTTGAACCTGATACAGATATTTCATACCTGATCAATAAAGATGTTTACTCAAAAATTATTGAAGAAGTGGAAAACGGATATGAAAATATTAAAGGACTTAAAGATCGCCTGCCATCAAAAATATCTTATGCACAAATCAGGATAGCAATAGCAAAACATAAAACTACTTCGCAGAATCATCCTTCAGTTTTTCAGCGTAAGTAATAGCTCTATCGAACAGCTCTTCCCATTTTTCAGAATACGACTTATAATATTCAAGAGTGCTATAATAATCTTCTGAAGATATGCTATGCTTCGTAAATATTCTTGTCTTTAATGAATCAAAGGATGAAGATTGAACACTAATTGTATCACGACCGATGAGTAAATCAACATAAACCTGTATGAATTTTTCTTCAGAGACAGGTGTTTCTTCGCTGCAATTTTGAAAGAAAAATATTGAAATAAAAAAGAGGATAAAAGTATATTTGGAATACTTTGCCAAAGTTAATTCACTTTTTACTTGCATTGAAAAGAATTTTCTTCTCGCGTTCAGTCAGGTTTTGATAACCCGATTGACTTATCTTATCAAGAATTTTATCAATTTCTTCCTGAGTTATTTCATCTTCATTCTTCCGGTTAATATCAAAGTAGTTAGCATCTTCAATATTACCTTTTTTTCTTTTGAGCTTTCCGGAAAACCCGTTGAGAGGATTCTGAAACCGACTGGTTGATCTGTAACTCGACCTGTTGAAAATACGTTTTATCGGAACATCAATACTTTTGTCAAATAGGATGAACATTAATCCAGCAAAAGCCCCACCAAGATGTGCAAGATGAGCAACATTACTGCCTGCATCTCCTATCCAGAATAATTCAAGAACAAATAAAAATCCAATCAGATATTTTGCTTTAATTGGAATCAGGAAGTAGAGAAAAATATATCTGTCTGGAAAAAGCATTGCAAAAGCAATCATCACACCGAAAATTGCACCTGATGCACCAATAGTTATAGCAGGAATTGAATAAAGCGGCGCAATAAAAAGTTGAGCAAGTCCGGCTGCAATTCCGCAAATCAAATAAAAGTATAGAAATTTTTTTGAACCCCAGATATTTTCAATCTCCATACCGAACATCCAAAGTGAAAACATATTGAAGAGGATGTGAGAAAATCCTCCATGCATAAATTGATAAGTAATGAGCTGCCATACCTGGAAATTATAGCCTTCAGATACAGGATTGAGTGCGAACCATAGATTTAGTACGTACCAAAGAGGTTTACCACCAATTGTAAGATTGTTTGCTATCAACTGTACAAAAAACACGGCTACATTTATGATTAAAAGGTTTTTAATCACAGGTGGAAAAACACTGAAACCGCCGAATGGTCTATAATAATTATTCAATCAGACTCCTTAATTCAACTTTTATTATTTATGCATCTGTTAATGCATCAACACCGGGGAGAATTTTTCCTTCAAGAAATTCAAGCGAAGCTCCTCCGCCGGTTGAAACGTGAGAAACTTTTTTATCAAGCCCAGCTTTACTTATCGCAGCAGCAGAATCTCCGCCTCCAATCACTGTAATTGCACCACTGCTTGTTACCTTTGCCAGCACTTCGGCTATTGCAAAAGTTCCTTTGGAAAAATTATCCATTTCGAATACGCCCATTGGTCCGTTCCAGACAATAGTTTTGGATCGCTTCAATTCATCAGAAAATAATTTAATTGTTTCAGGTCCTATATCCAATCCCATTTTATCAGAAGGAATATTATTCACACTTACTGTAATTGCCGGTGAATCATTATTAAATTCATCTGCAGCAACAACATCAACCGGCAGAAGAAATTTTATTTTTGATGATTTAACTTTTTCCAACAGCTCTTTTGCAAGATCAAGCTTTTCTGCCTCCAAAAGTGATTTACCGATTTCTTTCCCCTGTGCTTTAAAGAATGTGAAAGCCATTCCACCGCCGACTATTAATGTATCAACTTTATCAAGCAAATTATTTATCACATCAATCTTGCCGGAAATTTTTGCTCCACCAAGAATTGCACAATAAGGACGTTCAGGCTTAGCAAGTGCTGAGCCGAGATAATCCAATTCTTTTTGCATCAGGTAACCGGCTGCACAGGTTTTAATAAATTTTGTAACGCCTTCAGTTGAAGCGTGAGCTCTGTGTGCACTTCCGAAAGCATCATTGATATAAATATCTCCTAATGCTGCAAGCTGTTTTGAAAACTCAGGATCATTTTTTTCTTCCTGTTTATGAAAACGGAGATTTTCAAGAAGCACAACATCACCGGTCTTCATTTCATTCACCATTTTTTCAGTGTCTTCACCAATACAATCAGGAG
>JANWIS010000068.1 GCA_025449775.1 Ignavibacteriaceae bacterium | reverse complement strand
CAGCAAAATACACTGATCTGTGCTGACCGCCTGTACATCCAAAATTTATCAGTAAGTTTTTAAAATCCCGCTTTAAATAATTAGCTATCGAATTATCAACAATTTCAAAAATGGATTTAAGAAATTCTTTAGCATCTTTTTTATCATTTAAAAATCTGATTACATTTTCATCTAAACCAGTGCTTTCCTTAAACTCAGCAAATCTACCCGGGTTTTCGATTGAACGGCAATCAAAAACAAATCCACCTCCATTGCCAGTAAAATCATACGGAATATTTTCTTTATAGGAAAAACTGTTGATAGTCACTTTTAATTTTTGTTCAGAATTTATCACCACATTTTTTCTGAGTTCATCCTTCGTCAAAACTGCATCCAAGACTTTTCTTAGTTCAATTAGATTTTTTGGAATATGATTTTCATCTACAAGCCATTGAAGGTTTTGCAATGCATAAGGAATACTCAATAAAAAATGAGGTTTCCTTTCATAATATCCTCTGAATCCGTACGCTCCGAGAGTTTGAAGAATCCTGACAAGCACGAATCCGTGAAAATATTTTTTAAATTCTTTTTTACTGATTTTACTTCGCTTTGATAACTCTTTGAGGTAGTGATCTAAAAGCTCTTCTCTTATTTCCTTTGGAAGATTTACTTTTGCCTGGAAAAGCAATGAAGCAACATCGTACTGCAAAGCACCTTTTCTTCCTCCCTGGAAATCAACGAAGTAAAGGTCATTTTTGTGGACTAAAATGTTTCTCGATTGGAAATCTCTGTACATAAAATATTTTGAATCTGTTGAAAGAATGAATTCAGAAAATGTTTTGAAATCATTTTCGAGCTTCTGTTCATCAAATGGAATTTGTAACAGCTTGAGGAAGTTGTATTTGAAATAATTCAGGTCCCAAAGAATTGCCTGCTTATCGAACTTTTCACTTGGATAACATTTTGAATAATCTAAACCTTTTCCACCATCAATCTGAAAACGAATTAAATGTGTTAATGATGCTTTATAATAATTTATTACTTCGGTTGATAAATTATTTTTTATTTTTTGGTCCTCAACAAGATTAAAAAGCGTTGTATCGCCAAGATCTTGCAGCAAATAAATATTTTCTTTCTGTTTATTTGCATACAACAGAGGTACGTTCAATCCTTTATTTAAAAATTGTTTTGTGAACGAAATGAAAGCATGGTTTTCTTTTTTATCATTATTGAAAACACCGATTGCAGATTTACCTTTACCTGAAATCCTGAAATACTTTCGATATGAACCTGACTGGACCAGTGGATTTATATTCACCGCATCTTCATCAGCCCATTCTTTAAATAAAATTTTTAATTGTGATATGACTTCCTTCATTTTATCTGCTTTAGATCTTCTTTCATGATTGAGTAAATATACTGATCCAAAAATGTTTCATCTTTAAATACTGATTTTTTTAACGTCGCTTCTTTTCTGTAACCTGATTTTATCAAAACTTTTTCAGAAGCATCATTTCCTTCGAATACATTTGCAAAAATTCTGTTTAGATTAAAATATTTAAATGAAAAATCTGTAAATGATTTCACTGCTATTGTTGCAATTCCTTTTCCCCAGAAAGGTTCACCAACCCAGTATCCTATTTCCGCCGAAAACCTGTGTACATCTTCCTGAAGAATTATTCCAATTGCGCCGATCAATTCTTTGTCAGTTGAAATTACAAAACTAGTTTCCGGTTCCTGGTTACAAGCGTGTATAAGCCATGTTTCTGCATCTGTTACTGTGTAAGGAAATGGAAATTGTTCACGAAGCAATTTGGAAATATTATAGTTGTTAGCGTACTTCACCAGTGATTCTTTATCTGAGAATTCATAACTGCGGATACAAAAATCACCAAGTGAAATTTTCATTATGTAAAATTAAGAAATTTAAAGGAAGGAAAACTATTACCAATCTCCGTTCGGTCCGCCGTAAGCTCCCTGGTCATTCCGGGATCCATCCTGATCGTTAAATTCAGTATCAGGGTTTCCAGCATTTCTGCATGGTGAGTTTACTGATAAATGAAAATTAGTTGAAGAATTAAACAACGGATCCATTGTTCCGAATGCAAGGAAATTGAATTGTTCATTAATATTAGTTGTGTCGCCGGAAACAACCTCAATTCTCGGATCACCGAGATAAGAGAAGTTTTCATAAAAAATATTGTTTTGAATTTCTTCATTAACCGGGTCGATTATAACTAAACCACCGCCAAAATTCAGACAGAAATTTAAGCGAAATGTATTGTTAATAATTTTATTCGAAGAGCTCTGTGATAAGATTGCACCGCCGTAAACAACACTTTCATTCTGATAAAAAACATTGTTAGTGATTTCGGAATTAGTATTAAGTAAAGCTAATGCTCCACCAAACTGGGTATAATTATTTGTGAAATAGCAATTGCGTATAATTAAATTCGCATTTTCAGCTTCGATCGATCCGTACTTTATGGAACTTTCGGAAGGGAGAAATACATCCCTGATTACACAAAAAGAAAAAATCAAACTATCAGTTGGATTGATTGAATGGATTCCTTCCCAGCCGTTTCCAAATGCGCGAAACAAAACCTGTGAATCTTCTGTCCCGGATACTTTAATACCTCCATAAATATAAAGTCCGGCGTTCTCCTCAAAGAAAAATATTGTTCCGGCTTCGATCATAAGACTTGAATCAGCTGAAACTGATATATCGTTGGTTACAAGATAAGGTGATTTATTTTTTAAAAGTATTCCTGAAACTTCGCCGCCGATTGAAGTATAAATTCCTCCTAATCCGGGATCAAAACCGGGTTCGGTCAAAGTTCTGTCAGCACAGCCCTCAATGATTACGAACATCAGAATTATTATTTTTAGAGCAAATAATTTCATATTTATTCTATATTCAAACTGATATGAACTTAATTTATACCAGAAAAATACAACATCCATACCAATTTAAAATGAAAAAATGCATACTCCATTTTTTGAATATCTTGTTATTAACTTGTTCTTTATCAGCTCAAAACAAGGTTGCAGTCACTTTTGAAGTAAGAAGCAATAATATTTCTACTGATTCAAAAATTTATGTGGTGGGAAATCATATAAATTTAGGTAACTGGCAGTCTGATGTTGCAGAGCTTTTTGAAATAAGTGAAGGATTCTGGTCGAGGAAAATTATTTTTAATCATGGAGATAAACTTGAATTTAAAATTACACGTGGAAGCTGGGATAAAGAAGCTCTTACTGATGATGGGTTAATTCCTTCAAATCATTTACTGGAAGTTAAAAATGATACTACAATAATTATTGAAGTTAAGCGTTGGTCAGATCAGCGTCAGAATAAAGAATCACTCCAAATTACTGGAATAGTTAAGTATCATCTTAATTTTAAAGGCGAAGGAATTCGGGAAAGGAATATCATAGTCTGGCTTCCTCCTTTCTACTATTTGGAAACCGACAAAAGTTATCCGGTTTTATATGTGCAGGATGGTCAGAATATTTTTGATCCCACTACATCATTATTTGGTGTTGATTGGCAAATTGATGAAAAAGCAGATACACTTATCCGAAAAAATTTTATTGAGCCGATTATCATAGTTGGCATTTATAATTCAATCGACAGAAGCAATGAATATTCAGAAGATGAATTGGGAAAAGCTTATATGAATTTCATTGTTGATTCTCTCAAACCTTTCATCGACAGAAATTATAGAACGCTTGTACAAAGGGAAAATACTGCTGCCGGAGGTTCATCATCCGGCGGATTGATCTCGTTTATTTTGAGCTGGGAATATTCTCAGGTTTTTTCAAAATCAGCATGTCTTTCTCCTGCTTTTAAAATTGATCGTTATGATTTTGTTGACAATGTTCTTCAATATCAGGGTGAGAAAAAGGATATTAAAATCTACATTGATAATGGTAATGATAAACTCGATTCACAATTACAGTTTGGAGTTGATGAAATGCTGAATTCATTAGAATCAAAAGGATTTACCGGGAAAGAAGATTTTTATTTCTATAAAGATAATAATGGTTCGCATAATGAAAGTTCCTGGGCAAAACGTTTCTGGAAAGCTTTAATTTTTATGTTCGGAACGGAGAAGGGAAGAGGTTTACTTTAACTTTTTTTCAAAGTGCTGATAATCTTTTACACTTTTCCAATCACCACCCCAGTTCCATCCGCGTTTTTTAAATTCAGTTTCGATTAGTGAACCTGAAATAATTGTTCCGGCTTTAGTTGTATCGTATTTGCTAACCGAAGGTGTGTTAGTACCTTTTTTAGTGTACGGATTTAATAGCGGATTGATATCAATCGCTAATGCATAAGCATGTTGCGACATAACTTTTGTACCTGAAATAAACCTGTAGTTAAATGCAGAAGTGTTGTTGTCTTTAGTTGATTCTTCGTCGGACCAGTTATATTGACTTATTGGCACGACTTTGTTTATCAGGAATTTTGAATCTTTAATCACCAAAAAGATCTCCTGAATATCCTTAACTAAATCTTTGTGTAAAACAATTTGACCTTGATGCAGCTTTCCATCAAAACTATAATATTGAACTGTTACTAATTCTAAATTTTTAATGATTGATTGAGGAATATTCTGACCTTTGATTGCAGCTTCGAAACTTAAATTTGAATCAATGATCAGGTCGCTTGAATCATCCTGTGCTGATGAGGTTTTTATATAATCTGGTTTTGAAGAATCAGGTTTCTGCTGTGAGAATATGCTGTTGTTTATGTTATTTGATAAAGTAAGAATTAACAGCCCAGTTGAGAAAAAATTGGTTTTGTTCAAAGTCCCTACAAGTTATTGATACACTATTTTCAGTTCAAATGTAAGTTGTTGGTTTATTAATTCATAGGAATAAATTTTTCTTCAATTAAAGTTGATAAATTTTATTGATATATTTGCCCGTCAAAAACAAAAAGGAAAGCAATGCAAAAGTTATTTTTAGTAATATCCGTTATTTTAACAGTTTTTATATTTGGCTGCGATAAAAAGCCTGAAGTGGTCACTCTTGAATCAGGATTGCAGTTTAAAGATGATTCACTTGGAACAGGAAGGGAAGCAAAACCCGATGATTTAGTTGCAATACATTTCAAAGGATGGATGATCCCGAAGGATAGCAGTGATTTATTTGCGGACTGGTCAGCCGATCAATCAAAACAAAATTTATCTTTAGGAGATTCCAAGGTACGAAATCAACCAGTTAAATATGTTCTCAACTCAAATTCATTTATCAAAGGTACAGATGAAGGAGTGGTTGGAATGAAAACAGGAGGCTCGAGAACAATAATAATTCCATCCAAACTTGCTTATGGAGAAGCTGGTGTTGGATTCATTCCGCCGAATACAGATTTAAAGGTTGTAGTGGAACTTCTCGAAGTAAAAGACAAAATAGTTGCTGAGATGTGGAAAGTTGATCCGGCATCTTTTAAAACAACTTCAAGTGGATTGAAATATGCAATCATTTCACAGGGAGATGGACCTTCTGCTGATTCAGGTAAGGTTGTCACAGTTCACTATACTGGATATCTTGAGAATAATACAAAGTTTGATAGTTCAGTTGAAAGAGATGACCCGATTTCATTTGTGATTGGACAGGGACAAGTAATTCCAGGATGGGATGAAGGTTTAAGATATTTGAAAAAAGGTTCGAAAGCCAGATTCATAGTTCCACCGCAATTAGGTTACGGCGAAATGCAGTTGGAAAAAATTCCTGCTAACTCAACTTTAATCTTTGATGTGGAATTGCTCGAAGTGCAATAGAATTTTGCAAGTCAACGCGGATTTTTTATTTGCAATTCCCAAAGTTTTAAATAGTTTATTGCAGTGCTGATTGAATGAAGAATGGAAATAATCAATCCATAAACGCCGTCTTTAAATCCTTTCTTCATAATAAAAAAAATAAAGAAGGATGAAATGGTGTGAGTGACAATTATCCAGCCGTTTATTTTCCTTTTTTGATTGTAGAGTTCACGGGCTTTTAGGCTGGTATAATGATTAATTTTCGAAAAGTAATCTGAGAAGGAATTAAATGTATAATGGATCATTGGTTCTTTAAAAATACCGATGTTCCCATCGACAGAAAATTTTTCGTGTACCAGCCGATCATTTAAAGTTGTTTTATTCTTTCTGAAAAACCTCAACTGGTAATCAGATTCCCATCCGCAGCTTTTTATTTCCTTACTGTATAAAAAATTTTTTCTCCTGATTTTATATCCATCAAACTGATTTTCTGATATGTTATTGATTTCATCTTTCAATTCTGGAGTTATTCTTTCATCAGCATCAAGGCTCAAAACCCATTCATTGCTTGCAAGGCTTAATGCATATTTTTTTTGAGGCACATAGCCTTCCCATTTGCGTATAAATATTTTTTCTGTAAAATTCTTCGTTAATTCAACAGTCCGATCAGAACTTTCTGCATCAACAACAATTATTTCATCTGCCCAATGAATACTTTTCAAACAATCAGTTATGTTCTTCTCTTCATCTTTGGTTATTACTATTACTGAAATTTTATTCATACTACTATAAATTGAAAAAGAATAATTTAAATATAAAACTTTATAAGACTTAACGCCTGAGAATAATAACCACCGCCAAATAAATTCAGATGATTTAGTACATGATAAAGTTTGTAAATATTTTCCCGGTACTCATAACCTTCTTCCAATGGAAATGCTTCATTATATGCTTTATAAAACTCTGAACTGAAACCGCCGAATAATTTTGTCATCCCAAGATCGGCTTCACGATTGCCATAATAGACGGCCGGATCAATAAGTACAACTTTGCCATCTTCATCGATCATATAATTACCACTCCATAAATCACCATGAAGTAATGATGGTTTTTCTTTTGTACCACCAATTATTTGTTCAATTTTATTTTCCAATTTTGAAACTCCATTTCTTAACTCGGATGTTGAATTTCCTAGTTTTTCTGCAAGTTGATGCTGGAATAAAATTCTTTTGTTGAAATAAAAACTTACCCAGCTATTTTTTTCATTTTCACCAGGAATATTCTTCTGAACATTCGAACCGATAAAATTATCCTCGTAAAAACCATATTTATCAGATGTTAATTTATGCAGTTCAGCAAATTCTCTCCCGAATATATCAAAGAAATTTTTATTTTTGTTACCGGTTGAAATGTATTCTAATAGAATATAATCTTTATCAAAACTTATAACTTCAGGAATCCTTATTGCTTTTGCGCTGGCAAGCTCTTTCAATCCGTGAGCTTCTTTAATAAACATGTTGTCTGAAATTCCCTCGTTGTATTTCAGGAAGATTTTTGAACTATCATCTAATT
>JANWIS010000067.1 GCA_025449775.1 Ignavibacteriaceae bacterium | reverse complement strand
TATAGTTTTACTGAAACATTTCGGCAATTATGCTGATAACCAAAAACATATTTTCACTGCACTTAGTACTGCTTTTACTGAGGATGGAGCTTTCGTTCATGTTCCTGAGGGAATGATCGTAGAGGAATCAATTCACATAATTTTTATTACAGATTCTGTAAATGAAAAATTATTGACTCAGCCGAGAAATCTTTTTGTTGCTGAAAAAAATTCTCAGGTAACTATCATCGAACACTATGTGAGTAATGAAGAAAGCATTCATTTTACAAACACGGTAACCGAAATTGTTGCAGAAGAAAACGCGGTCGTTGATCACATAAAACTTCAGGAAGAAAGTAAAAAATCATTTCACATTGCAAGAATGGAAATTGACCAGGAAAGAAACAGTAATTTCTCTTCTCATTTTATTTCTACAGGTGCTGAACTTTCCAGGAATGAATTCAATGCTAGATTTAATGATGAAGGCGGTGAATGTACTTTGAATGGATTGTTTATGATTGACAGCAATCAACTCTTTGATGCTCATACATTAATCGATCATGCAAAACCTCATTGCAACAGTCACGAGCATTACAAAGGAATTCTTGATGGTAAATCGCGCGGAGTTTTTAACGGGAAAGTTATTGTCAGAAAAGATGCACAAAAAACCAATGCCTTCCAGGAAAATAATAATGTTCTCCTTTCGGATGAAGCATTAGTAAATACAAAACCGCAGCTTGAAATTTTTGCTGACGATGTTAAATGTTCTCACGGTGCAACAATCGGACAGATGGATGAAGATGCTGAATTTTATTTGAAGACAAGAGGAATTGGTGAAGAAACTGTTAGAGCAATGCTTCTTCATGCATTTGCAAGCGATGTTGTCACTTCGATTAAAATTGATTCGGTAAGAAATTACATAGAAAAAATAATAACTGAAAAATTCAATCAGTAAAGAAATGATAAACACCGAAACTGAAACAGCAGTTACTGTTTCAAAAAAATATTTTGATGTGAATAAGATACGTGAAGATTTTCCTATCCTCAGGAAAAAAGTTCACAATAAAAATCTTGTTTATCTTGATAATGCAGCAACTACGCAGAAACCTGAATTCGTAATAAATAAAATTAATGAATATTACACGACAATGAATTCGAATATTCATCGTGGTGTTCATGCTCTGAGTCAGACTGCAACTGAAGCTTACGAAAGAGCAAGAATTCAGATCAAGCAGTTCATTAATGCTCTCGGAAAAAACCAGATAATTTTTACCAGAGGAACTACTGAAGCAATTAACCTTGTTGCCAGTTCTTACGGAAGAGCGAATATAAAAGAAGGTGATGAGATAATAATTTCTCACATGGAACATCATTCCAACATCGTTCCATGGCAGCTTCTTTGCAAAGAAAAAAATGCTAAGCTCAGAATAATTCCAATTAATGATAATGGTGAATTGATTTTTAAAGAGTTTGAAAAGCTTGTAAATGAGAAAACTAAATTTATTTCAGTCGTTTATGTCTCCAACTCATTAGGGACAATCAACCCGGTAAAAAGAATTATTAATTATGCTCACCAGTTCAACATCCCGGTGTTATTGGATGGTGCACAAGCTGTAAATCATTTAAAGGTTGATGTTCAGGATCTTGATTGTGATTTTCTTGCATTCTCCGGGCATAAAATTTATGGACCAACCGGTATTGGTGCTCTTTATGGAAAAGTTGAATTGCTTGATGCGATGCCTCCATATATGGGCGGTGGAGATATGATTTCAAAAGTAACTTTTGAAGAAACAACTTACAACGAACTCCCGCATAAATTCGAAGCCGGAACTCCTGATATTGCCGGGGCAATCGGACTTGGTGCTGCGATTGAATATGTATCGAATATCGGAATAGAGAATATTATTGAACACGAAACTTCTCTATTGGAATATTCAACAAAACAGGTTTCTGAAATTCCCGGATTAAAAATAATCGGAGATGCAAAAGAAAAAGCCGGAGTACTTTCATTCGTGCTGGAAAATATTCATCCTCATGACATTGGAACTTTGTTAGACTTTGAAGGCGTTGCAATTAGAACCGGACATCACTGTACTCAGCCATTGATGCAGAGATTTAATATTCCTGCAACTTCAAGAGCATCTTTCGCAATGTATAATACAAAAGAAGAAATTGATGTGCTTGTGAACGGATTAAAAAAAACAATTAAGGTTTTCGGATAATGGATTCTGAATTAAAAGAACTTTACCAGCAGGTAATTTTAGATCATAATAAAAGTCCTAAAAACTTCAGGGTGATTGAGAACGCAACACGTCATGCTGAAGGTTATAATCCTCTTTGCGGTGATCGGATTGATGTGTATATGAACATCACTGATGGTGTTGTAGATGATATTTCATTTAAAGGCGAAGGATGTGCTATATCAAAAGCATCGGCTTCATTGATGACATCCGTTTTAAAAGGAAAGAGAAAAGAAGAAGCAGAAAAACTTTTTGAAAAATTTCATGATCTCGTAACCGGAAAGCTTGGAGAAAAACCTGATACGGATGAGCTTGGTAAGCTGGCTGTGTTTGCAGGAGTTCAGGAATTTCCCGTACGAGTAAAATGTGCTTCACTTGCATGGCATACTATGATCAATGCATTGAATAACAAAACAGTAAAAGTTACAACAGAGTGATTGTAAGAGAAATAAAAATGGCTGAACTAAATAAAAAAGAACTTGAAGAAAAAATAATTCAGACATTGAAAACCTGCTACGATCCAGAAATCCCGGTTGATATTTTTGAACTTGGATTAATATATGAAATCGCAATCGATGATGATGCAAATGTTAAACTTAAAATGACATTGACTTCGCCTGCTTGTCCTGTTGCAGGAACACTTCCACCGGAAGTTGAAGCCAAGGTAAAAGGAGTTCAGGGTGTGAATGACGCCAAAGTCCAGATTGTATGGAGTCCACCTTGGGATAAAGATATGATGTCTGAAGTTGCAAAAGTAGAATTGGGATTTATGTGAGAAGAAAATCAAAATTCAAAAGTAAAAAGTAAAAGTAGAAATATTAAAATTTAAAATGAGGAGTAAAAAATGTTTAACATAAGTTCAAGACAACCAATGTATGATCAGAATGCAGTTCAACCGATGAGAGACGAGTTAGTTGCAGTCGGATTCACAGAATTGCTTTCACCGGAGGATGCAGAAAAAGCGATCAATGTTAATGATGGTAAAACTGTACTTGTAATGATAAACTCAGTTTGCGGATGTGCAGCCGGAAGTGCAAGACCCGGAATATCACTTGCTTTACAGAATGATGTTATACCGGATAAACTGTATACCGGATTTGCCGGACAGGAAAGAGATGCTGTTGAAAAAATAAGAGAACTGATTGCTAACTATCCGGCATCTTCACCGAGTGTTGCATTATTTAAAAACGGAGAGATTATCCATTTTATGCACAGACACGAAATTGAAGGGCATATGGCTCAGCAAATTTCCGAGTATTGGAGAAAAATATTCAATCAACATTGTACAAAACAGGGACCATCAATTCCACAGGAACATTTTACAAAAGTATTGCATGCAAAATCCTGCGGATCGAAAATTCCTCTGTACCAGGGATAATCATTTAAAGTGTCATACTTCGACAAGCTCAGTATGACACAAAATTATTTATGAAATTCAGCGCACAAGAAGAATACGGTTTAAGATTATTACTTAGAATTGCTAAAAGCGATTCACCGACCGGTCTTACAATTCCCGAACTCAGTGAGATTGAAGGTTTATCGTCAGCAAATGTTGCAAAGATATTAAGAGTCTTACGGCTTGCTGGTTTTATTGAAAGTGCTCGCGGACAAACCGGCGGTTACAAGCTTAGCAAACCTGCGAACAAAATTTTTGTCAGCGAGGTGCTGACAACTTTGGGAGGAAAATTATTCGAATCGGGGTTTTGTGAGATGCATGCCGGTATAGAAAATATTTGCACAAACACGATTGACTGCAGCATTCGTTCGCTCTGGAAAACAATTCAGAATATGATTGATGGTGTGCTAAACAAATTTACTTTACAAGACCTTCTTGGAAAAGAACAGGATGTTGCTTCACTTGCAAACTCTTTTGCAGAAGAGCTGGAAACAAAATACAATAAAAATTAATTTCGCTATTCCCCTTCCAAACCTGAAATTGGAACATTATATCCTTCAGTCTTCAAAATATCATACGATTTGTAAATAATAATCTGGACTTCATTAGTCTGATGATAACCAATTGAAACTACTTTCACTCCGTTAACTTCTTTAAATATTTTAACCGAAGAATATAATTTATCTTCAGCAATAAGATCATTCTCAAGCTTCATTTTCTTGCCGGGAATATTAGACAAAGCCCAATAAACTCCCTTCTTTGCATTCTGATATGCAACATCAATATCCTGTTCGGTTTTTTCCTGCGGAAAAATATATATAGAAACTAAAATGATGATGGTAAGACAACCGGAGAGTTTCATAATTTCCTCAACTTTTAATTGAATTTTAGTTATTCATCTTTTCAATAGCAATGTATTATTTTAGGGAATTCACTAATGAAATGCTCCTTCTCCAAAATTAAAATTATTCATTAAGTTTAGATATAACTTTTAATTATAATTTATGTCCCGCATCAAAATTGAACTTCCACAAAAATTCATTTTCAAAACTGAAATTCCGGTCAGAATTACAGACATCAATTACGGAGGACATCTTGGAAACGATTCATTACTTTCGATTATTCACGAAGCAAGAGTAAGATTTCTGAAACATCTCAGCTATTCTGAAAAAGATATTGAAGGCAATGGAATTATTATGAGTGATGCTGTAATTCAGTACAAAGCCGAAAGTTTTTACGGTGATGAACTTCTAATCGAAATTGGTGTAATGGATTTTTCAAGCGTAGGCTGCGATTTTGTTTACAGGATTTCAAATCTAAATGACAAAAAGGAAATTGCATTGGCAAAAACCGGTATTGTTTTCTTCGATTATAAAAATAAAAAAGTTGTTCCTGTTCCCGTAAAATTTAAATCAAAAACAGAGAGCTTAAGTTGATTGACAATATAATTTTCACCGGCAATGTAGTTGCGCCTGTATTCTTACTTGTTGCACTTGGCTATTTTGTTAAACG
>JANWIS010000066.1 GCA_025449775.1 Ignavibacteriaceae bacterium | reverse complement strand
TATTTTTAACAACTACTATGGGACCTGGACTTAAAATCTCTAAAGAAGAATATACAACCAAACAGGTTTAAAAAGTTTACGCACTAATTAATTGCTTCTAACCGACACGATTACATATAAAGTGAAACGGGAACAAAATGAACAAGAACGAAAAATCAGAAATCATTTCTGAAATAAAGGAACTCCTTGAGAGTTCATCTGCTGTATACCTTACGGATTACAACCGGATTAATGTTGAAGATATAACTGATCTTCGCACACAGTTCCGGAAAGAAGGAGTTCGATACAAGGTTTTTAAAAACACTCTTGTAAAAAGAGCGTTGAGTGAAAACGGCAGATATACCAAACTTGCTGATCATTTAACTGGTATGACCGGATTTGCTTTTACAACAAGCAATCCAATTGCACCGGCAAAGATTATCAACAAGTATTTTGGTGATAAAGAAAAGCTTTCTCTTAAAGCATGCTATATCGAGGGAGAATATTTTGACAGCAGTCAACTTAAAACATTAGCTTCTCTCCCAACGAAGAAAGAATTGATAGCATCTATAATGGGATCGCTGGATGCACCGGTAACAGGAATTGCCGGAGCGATAAATGCAGTCTTCCGTGATCTAGTCAATGTAGTCGATCAGATTTCAAAAAGACAGGCTGCGTAATTTTTTTTAGTAAGAAAACAAAATCAGGAGTAATAAAATGTCTGAAAAAGTAAGTAAAACTTTAGACTTGATAAAAGCAATGTCACTTCTTGAAGCTGCTGAATTGAAAAAGGCACTTGAAGATGAATTTGGTGTAACAGCTGCTGCACCAATGATGATGGCCGGAGTTGCTGCAGTTGGTGCCGGTGCACCCGTTGTTGAAGAAAAAACAGAGTTTAATGTAATTCTGCAAGCTGCTGGCGAAAAGAAAATTAATGTCATTAAGGTGGTTAGAGCACACACAGGTTTAGGTCTTAAAG
This sequence comes from Ignavibacteriaceae bacterium, assembly GCA_025449775.1. Lineage (GTDB taxonomy): Bacteria > Bacteroidota > Ignavibacteria > Ignavibacteriales > Ignavibacteriaceae > IGN2. Next base: position 46,325 of record JANWIS010000066.1, on the reverse strand, counting down.
AAGCAAAAGATCTCGTAGATGGTGCACCTAATACTGTAAAAGAAGGCGTCTCAAAAGATGAAGCTGAAAAGCTTAAAAAAGAATTTGAAGAAGCCGGCGCAACAGTCGTATTGAAATAATCATTTCTGTACAGTTTTTATTCTTATTGTAAAGAGTGGTAGACCGGATTCCGGGCTATCGCTTTTTGCATTTAAGATGATCCAAAATTATGCTTTTAAACGAAGCGAATTTTTAAATAATTAGGAGTAGATAATTGAAGAACAACCGAATTTCATTTGGTACAATAAAATCTATTCTGGATGTTCCAGATTTACTAAACATTCAGACCGAGACTTTTGAAGAATTTATTCAGCTTGATTCGTTGCCAGAACAACGTGAGCCCAAAGGATTGCAGAAAGTCTTTCTGGATAATTTTCCGATCTTCGACAATAAGGAAAACTACCGGCTGGATTTCATTCATTATAGTGTTGAGAAAGCCAGGTTTTCAGTTGAAGAATGTATGGAAAGAGGTTTAACTTTCGCCGCTCCATTGAAAGCTAAGTTAAGACTTTCAGCTAAAGATCATGACACTGAAGAATTTGTAAACAGTGTTGAGCAGGAAGTATATCTTGGAACAGTTCCGTTCATGACAGAGAAAGGTACCTTTGTTATTAATGGAGCTGAAAGAGTTGTGGTTTCTCAGCTGCATCGTTCACCCGGTGTTGCATTTGCAGAAACACTTCATCCGAATGGCACACCAATTTATTCTGCAAGAATTATTCCTTTGCGGGGATCGTGGGTTGAGTTTGCAACAGATATCAACTTTGTATTATATGTATATATAGATCGCAGAAAGAAATTTCCTGCAACAACACTTCTGCGTGCACTTGGCTTTACAAGCAACGATGAAATCCTTAATCTGTTCAATCTTGTAGAAGAAATAAATATTAATAAAGTTGATTTAAATTCTTATATAGGAAGAGCTATTGCTAGTGATGTTTTTGATATGGCAACCGGTGAAATATTTTTGTCAGGCGGAAGTGTTTTAACCGAAGAGGATCTTGATCGGTTAGATGAAGCAGAAATAGAAATCATACGGTTTCTTTCACGTGATACTTCACCAGAGCAGGACCTTATTGTAAACACATTGAGAAAAGATACAGCTCAATCAAAAGAAGAAGCACTTTATGCAATCTACAGACAGCTTAGATCCGGTGAAGCACCTGATATGGAAACCGCTGAAGCATTAATTGAAAAATTATTCTTTAATGATAAGCGATATGATCTTGGTAATGTCGGCAGACACAGGATGAATGATAAACTCAATTTAAATATTCCTGAAACAACCACTGTGCTTACAGTACAGGATATTATTGAGATTATGAAATATATTATTAAGCTTAAAAACGGTACTGAACCTGTTGATGATATCGATCATTTAGGAAACAGGAGAGTACGAACAGTCGGTGAACAGCTAAGCCAACAGTTCAATGTTGGTATGTCAAGAATGGCGAGAACGATTAAAGAGCGTATGAACATGCGAGATACAGAAAACTTCACTCCGCAAGATTTAGTAAACGCGCGAACAATCAGCAGTGTTATAAATGCATTCTTCGGAACTAACCAGCTTTCACAGTTCATGGATCAGACAAATCCTCTTGCTGAACTAACACACAAAAGAAGAATGTCTGCACTCGGGCCAGGAGGTTTAACACGTGAAAGAGCTGGATTTGAAGTAAGAGACGTTCACTATACTCATTACGGTCGTTTGTGTCCGATTGAAACTCCTGAAGGACCGAACATTGGTTTGATTTCTTCGTTAACAATTTTTGCAAGAGTTAACAGATATGGTTTTCTCGAAACTCCTTACAGAAAAGTTAGCAAAGGTAAAGTAAGTAAAGAGATAGAATTTTTAAGTGCTGAACAGGAAGATGTTTTCACTGTTGCCCAAGCAAATGCAATGCTTGATGAACAATCTAAATTTGTAAAAGAAAGAGTAAAGTCCAGATTAAAAGGTGAGTTCCCGATTGTATCACCTGAACAAGTTCAATATATGGATGTTGCTCCATCTCAGATAGTCAGTCCTGCTGCTGCTTTGATTCCGTTTCTTGAACACGATGATGCTAACAGAGCACTTATGGGATCGAATATGCAACGTCAGGCAGTTCCGCTTCTTATACCGCAGACACCGATTGTTGGAACCGGAATGGAAGCAAGAGTTGCCCGCGATTCAAGATCAATTATCGTTGCTGAGAACAGCGGAGTTGTTGAATATGTTGATGCAACAAAAATTATTGCTAGGTACGATATCAATCCAAATAGCATTGAAGCAATAACATCATTTAACGATATCAGGAGAGTGACATACACTCTTATAAAGTTTCACGGAACGAACCAGGAAACTTGTATTAACCAGAAACCTTTTGTTGTTGAAGGACAGAAGATTGAAGAAGGTGATGTTCTGGCTGATGGACAGTCAACTGATCAGGGCGATCTTGCATTAGGTAGAAATGTGCTTGTAGCATTTATGCCCTGGCGTGGTTATAATTTTGAAGATGCTATAATCTTAAGTGAAAGAATGGTTAAAGATGATGATTTCACTTCAATTCATATTGAAGAATTTGAACTTCAGGTTCGCGAAACAAAAAGAGGTGAAGAAGAATTAACCAGAGAAATTCCGAATGTAAGTGAAGAAGCTGTTAGAAATCTTGATGAAGATGGAATAGTAAGAGAAGGTGCAGAAGTTAAAGAAGGCGATATACTAATCGGTAAGATTACACCCAAAGGTGAAACTGATCCAACACCTGAAGAAAAACTTTTAAGAGCAATATTCGGAGATAAAGCAGGTGATGTGAAAGATGCTTCGCTTAAGGCACCTCCCGGACTCAGAGGTATTGTTATAAAAACCAGGTTGTTCAGCAGGAAAAAAAGAGATAATGAAACGAAGAAAGTTGAAAAAACTCTGCTCGATAATCTTGAGCATGAACATAACAATCGTTTAAAAGAGCATTATAAAAAGTTAGTTGAAAAATTAACCAAGCTCTGTGAAGGATTAGTTACAACGGGAATAAGAGATCTTGATAGCACAGTTGCATTAAGAAGTGGTGCTACAATTAAAGACATAACTTTTTCTTCGGTTGAAGATGTAACCAAGCTCGATTATACAATGGACTGGTTTGACAGCAAGAAAACTAATCAGCACATAAAAACATTGTACAAAAATTATTTTGATAAGGGTGCTGAAATAGGTGAGGATTACAAACGTGAAAAAATAAAAATTGCCAGTGGAGATGAACTTCCTCCAGGAATAGTTCAGCTTGCTAAAGTTTACGTTGCAAAGAAAAGAAAAGTTGCAGTCGGTGATAAAATGGCAGGCAGACATGGAAATAAAGGTGTAGTTGCAAAAGTGGTTCCTGTTGAAGATATGCCTTATTTACCGGATGGAACTCCAATTGATATTATATTGAATCCTCTCGGTGTTCCCTCAAGAATGAACATCGGTCAGCTTTATGAAACTGCACTTGGATGGGTTGGTAAAAAGCTCGGTGTTAGATTCTCAACTCCGATCTTCGATGGAGCCAAAGTTGAAGATGTGGATGAATGGCTTCAGAAAGCTGGCTATGAAGCCGGATCAAAAACTTATTTAATTGATGGACGAACAGGTAACCAGTTTCATCAGAAAATTACATGCGGATATATTTATATGATGAAGCTCAGTCACCTTGTTGATGATAAAATTCATGCCCGTTCGATTGGACCTTACTCATTAATTACACAGCAGCCATTAGGCGGTAAAGCTCAGTTTGGCGGACAGAGGTTTGGCGAAATGGAAGTCTGGGCTCTCGAAGGATATGGTGCCGCTTATACATTGCAGGAAATCTTAACAATAAAAAGTGACGATGTTGCAGGTAGGGCAAAAGCCTATGAAGCGATTGTTAAAGGAGACAATTTATTACAGCCGAATATTCCTGACTCATTCAATGTGCTGATAAAAGAGCTTCAAGGATTGGGATTAGATATAACCGTTAATTAACAAAAATTATTTGTAATAATTTTTAAGAGAATTTAGGAGATAAAATATGGCTTTCAGAATTCAAGAACATGCAATGATGGATATTGATAGTATAACTATTAGTCTTGCCAGTCCTGATGACATATTATCCAGATCGTATGGTGAGGTTACTAAACCTGAAACCATCAACTATAGATCTTTCCGTCCTGAAAAAGACGGATTGTTCTGCGAAAAAATATTCGGTCCAACACGCGATTGGGAGTGTTTCTGCGGAAAGTATAAAAGGATACGGTACAAAGGAATTATATGCGACCGATGCGGTGTTGAAGTAACACAAAAAAGTGTTCGTCGTGAAAGAATGGGACATATCGGACTTGCTGTACCTGTTGTTCATATTTGGTTTTTCAGAGCGCAGCCATCAAAGATTGGAAACATCATTGGACTTAGTCTTAAAGAATTAGAAAAAGTTATTTACTATGAATCGTATATTGTTTTGAATCCGGGTCCGACAGGATTGAATAAAGGCGACCTGATTTCCGAAGATCAATATTTTGAAGTGATGAGTTCATTGCCTGCAGAGAATCAACGAATTGAAAATTCACATCCCGATAAATTCATAGCGAAAATCGGCGGTGATGCTGTAAAAACTATTTTAAAAAATACAAATGTTGAAGAACTCTCAGATGTATTACGTGAGCAGGTAAAAGTTGAAACATCTCAGCAGAAGAAAGCCGATCTTCTAAAAAGACTTCGTGTGATTGAAGCTTTTAAATCTGAAAATACAAAAGTAGAAAACAAACCTGAGTGGATGGTTCTCAACTATATACCAGTTATTCCTCCGGAACTCAGACCGCTTGTTCCATTGGAAGGCGGAAGGTTTGCAACAAGCGATTTGAATGATCTTTATAGAAGAGTCATTATTCGTAACAACCGTTTAAAAAGATTAATTGATATTAAAGCTCCGGAAGTAATTCTTAGAAACGAAAAAAGAATGCTTCAGGAAGCAGTTGATGCCTTGTTTGATAATTCCAGAAGAGGCAGTGCTGTAAGAAGTGATAATAATCGTCCACTCAAATCACTCAGTGATATGCTTAAAGGCAAGCAGGGAAGATTTCGTCAGAACTTATTAGGTAAGAGAGTTGACTACTCTGCTCGTTCTGTAATTGTTGTTGGACCGGAATTGAAATTACACCAATGCGGTCTTCCAAAAGATATTGCTGTTGAATTGTTTAAACCTTTCCTTATCAGAAAGCTGATTGAAAGAGGTCATAATAAAACTGTAAAGAGCGCACGTAAAGTTGTTGACAGAAAAGATCCGATGATATGGGATATTCTTGAAAAAATTATTCAGGGACATCCGGTAATGCTGAACAGAGCTCCAACATTGCATCGATTAGGTATTCAGGCATTTCAACCAATTCTGATTGATGACAGAGCAATCCAGTTACACCCGATGGTTTGCACAGCTTTTAATGCTGACTTTGACGGCGACCAAATGGCTGTTCACGTTCCGTTATCTTACGAAGCACAGTTGGAGGTTTCTATATTAATGCTCAGCAGTCATAATATTCTTTCACCGCAGAACGGAAGTCCGATTGTTGTTCCGACCCAGGATATAGTGCTTGGCTGTTACTATCTGACAAAGTTTAAAGATGGTGATAAGGGTGAAGGTATGAAGTTTTATTCACCCGAAGAAGTTATTATGGCTTATGATAACAAAGCAGTTGGTTTACATGCAAAAATTAAAGTAAAAATTGATGGTAATTTTATTGACACTACAACCGGTAGAGTTCTTTTCAATCAAATCCTTCCAAAAGAAATGGGATTCATCAACCAGTTGCTTATCAAAAAAGTATTCGGCGGAATAATTGGAAAGATGTACATCCAGCTTGGTAATAAAGTAACAGCAAAGTTTCTGGATGATCTTAAAGATCTCGGATTTAAATTTGCAAGCGAAGGCGGTTTATCTGTGAGCTTTGCAGACATGGTTGTACCTGAAGAAAAAGAAAATTTAATTTCTAAAGCGAATAAAAAAGTTGATGGGATACTTAACGAACACGAGCAAGGTGTTATTACAGATGCAGAAAGATATAACAAAATAATAGACGTTTGGACACACACGACCAATGATGTTGCCCGTGCACTTATGGAAAAAATTAAACGCGTTGATAATGGTTTCAATTCACTTCATATGATGGTTGATTCAGGTGCAAGAGGTTCACAGGAACAGGTAAGACAGCTTGCAGGTATGAGAGGACTAATGATGAAACCTCAGAAAACACTATCAGGACAAGCTGGTGAAATTATTGAAAACCCGATCGTTGCTAACTTCAAAGAAGGATTAACCGTGCTTGAATATTTCATATCAACACACGGTGCAAGAAAAGGTTTGGCTGACACTGCATTAAAAACAGCAGATGCCGGTTATCTTACAAGAAGATTAGTGGATGTTTCGCAGGATGTTATTATAACTGAAATTGATTGCGGAACAATTCTGGGTATTGAAATAAAAGCATTGAAAGATGTTGAACAGGAAAGAGAACCATTAGCAGAACGTATTACAGGAAGAGTTGTTCAGGAAGAAGTGTATCATCCGATTAGTGAAGAGCTTATTATTGAAGCCGGGGAAATGATCACTGAAGAAATTGCTGAGAGGATTGAAGATGCAAACATCGATTCAGTTTATATCCGGACAGTTTTAACTTGTGAATCAAAGAAAGGTGTTTGTGCTAAGTGTTACGGCAGAAATCTGACTACCAGTAAAATTGTTGAAGTAGGTGAAGCAGTCGGAATTGTTGCTGCTCAATCAATCGGTGAACCAGGAACACAGCTTACATTGAGAACTTTTCACCTTGGTGGTACTTCTTCAAGAATTGCAACCCAATCACAAGTTGAAACAAACATTGAAGGTATAGCAAGGTTTGAAAAAATTTCGTTTGTTGAAAAGATAAACCAGGATCCGTTTGCAGGTTCAGGACAAAAAGTAAAAGTTGTAACAGGCAGACGAGGTGCAATCGGAATTTATGACGAAAATAATCGTCAACTGAAAAAGTATGATGTTCCTTATGGTGCTGAACTGACAGTGGATGAAGGTACTAAGGTCAATAAAAATACACCACTTTATCATCACGATCCTTACAACGCATTAATTATAACAGATATTTTAGGTAAAGTTGGATTTGTAGATCTTATTGATGGCTCAACTCTGAAACAGGTAACCGACGAACAAACAGGTCACGTCCAAAAAGTTGTAATTGATTCAAAAGATAAAACACTTACACCAAGTATTATTATAGTGTCCGAATCAGGTGAGAAAAAATCATTCAACTTGCCTACAAGATCATACTTGGCAGTTGAAGAAGGTGAATCAGTAACAGCTGGAACTGTCTTGGCAAAAATTTCAAAACAAGCTACAAAGACCAGAGATATTACGGGTGGTTTGCCCAGAGTAACTGAACTCTTTGAAGCAAGAAGTCCTCAAGATCCAGCGATAGTTTCCGACATCGAAGGTATAGTCAAATTCGGTGGAAGAAAAAAAGGTTCGAGGGAAATAGCGGTTGTTGCTCTCGATGGTTCTGATGAAAAGAAATATGGTGTTCCTTTAGGTAAACATATCCTTGTTCAGGAAGGTGATGATATTCCTGCCGGTGAAAAAATAACTGATGGACCAATGAATCCACATGATATCCTGAGAATAAAAGGAACGAGTGCAGTGCAGGAATACCTTGTAAACGAAATACAGGATGTTTACCGTCTTCAGGGTGTAAAAATAAATGATAAACATATTGAAGTTATAGTAAGACAAATGCTTCAGAAAGTTAAAGTAGTTTCACCGGGTGATACAAGATTCCTGGAAGAAGACCTCGCAGATAGAATTGACTTTATTGAAGAGAACAACAAAATGGCGAATATGGTAATTGTTGAAGATAAGGGTGATTCCAGGCTTAAAAATGGACAGATGATTCCTAAAGCAAAGTTAAGAGAGATTAATGCTGAACTTAAAAAGAAGGAAAAGAAGCAGATAGATGAGCGAGATACAATGTCCGCAACTTTCGAACATGTACTTCTTGGGATAACACAGGCAGCATTATCCACTGAAAGTTTCCTTTCAGCAGCATCTTTCCAGGAAACTACTAAAGTTCTTGCAAATGCAGCGATTCAAGCAAAAATCGATCGGCTTGTTGGGTTAAAGGAAAACATTGTGATGGGGCATTTAATTCCTGCAGGAACTGGGCTTAAGAAGTATAAAAGCGTACTTCTAAAAAATGAGTCAGAAACAACAGTTGAAACAGCAGAGAATGTAGTTAAAGTAGAGGAAAATATTGGGAGTTAAACTTCCTCTAGAGTATTAGAATTTCTTGACTTAATTGACCTCAACAAGTATATTTGAAGTCTGAATTTTTTTAATTGAATTAATTTTAGGAGAATAGGTTGCCGACAATCAATCAGCTCGTTCGAAAAGGACGGGTTCGGATATTATCAAAAAATAAAGCACCGGCATTAGATGCATGTCCGCAGAAACGTGGAGTTTGTACACGTGTTTATACTACAACTCCTAAGAAACCTAATTCTGCATTAAGAAAAGTTGCAAGAGTACGGTTGACAAATCAGATTGAAGTTACTGCTTACATTCCAGGTGAAGGTCACAATTTGCAAGAACATTCAATTGTGCTTATTAGAGGCGGAAGAGTTAAAGACTTACCAGGTGTACGGTATCACATAATCCGTGGTACACTTGATACAAGCGGAGTTGAAGATAGAAAAAAAGGAAGATCAAAATATGGAGCTAAGAAGCCAAAATCTTAAATAATTATGAGAAAAAGAAGAACAGAAAAAAAATATATAAAACCTGATCCGAAATTTAATGATATGGCAGTTGCCAAATTCACCAATGTGCTGATGAATGATGGTAAGAAATCTGCTGCAAGAAAAATAATCTACGGTGCTTTTGATATTATTGAAGGGAAAACAAAAAAAACAGGTTTGGAAACTTTCAAGCAGGCATTATCCAATGTTCAACCTATAATTGAAGTAAGAAGTAGAAGAGTCGGTGGTGCTACATATCAAGTGCCTAGTGAAGTTAGACCTGAACGGAGAATTGCATTAGCGATGAGATGGATAAAAACATATGCAAGCCAACGAGGCGAAAAAACAATGGCTCAAAAACTTGCACAAGAACTTATTTCAGCATCCAATAATGAAGGTTCTGCAGTAAAAAAGAAAGACGATACACATAAGATGGCTGAAGCGAATAAAGCTTTTGCACACTTTAAATGGTAAAAGGATTAATATAAAGATATGAATCAGAAATTAAATATAGATCGTGTTAGAAACATAGGGATAATGGCGCACATAGACGCAGGTAAAACCACAACAACAGAAAGAATTCTTTTCTATACTGGTAAAGTGCATCGTTTAGGTGAAGTTCATGATGGTGCTGCAGTTATGGATTGGATGGAACAGGAAAAAGAACGTGGAATTACCATCACTAGTGCTGCAACAACTTGTTTTTGGAACGATCACCAGATAAATATTATTGATACACCTGGTCACGTTGATTTTACGGTTGAAGTTGAAAGATCGCTTAGAGTATTAGACGGAGCGGTCGCATTGTTCTGTGCTGTTGGCGGAGTTGAACCACAATCTGAGACTGTTTGGAGACAGGCAGATAAATATGGTGTGCCCAGAATTGCTTTCGTGAATAAAATGGATAGGATTGGAGCCGACTTTTATAATGCATTACAAATGATGAAGGACAGGCTTGGTGCAAATGCAGTTCCGATTAACTTACCTATCGGTGAAGGCGATTTGTTCTCCGGTGTTATTGATCTTATTCATTTTAATGCAAGAATGTATCACGAAGAAACTTTCGGTGCTACATTCGATGAGATTCCAATCCCGCATGATTTAAAGGAAAAAGCAAATCAATACAGAACAAAAATGCTCGAAGCTGTTTCTGATGTTGATGATACACTTCTGGAAAAATATCTTGAAGGTAAAGAGATTACTCCTGAAGAAATTCTTAAAGTGCTTCGCAAAGCAACAATTGAATCCAAGATAATTCCTGTTCTTTGTGGATCAGCATTTAAAAATAAAGGTGTTCAGAGATTACTTGATTATGTAATTGATTTATTACCATCTCCGATTGATTTTAAAGAAATTGAAGCTCATCATGTTGGAATCAATGATAAGGTTACCAGAAAAATTGATGAGAAAGAAAAATTTGTTGCTCTTGCATTTAAAATTATGAATGACCCTTTTGTAGGAAAATTATGTTTCTTTCGTGTTTACGCTGGTGTATTAAAAGCTGGTTCATACGTTTATAATTCTGTAAGTCAGAAGAAGGAACGTATTGGCAGGTTGTTGCAGATGCATGCAAATCATCGTGAAGATATAACTGAAGTTAGAGCAGGAGATATAGCTGCAGCAGTTGGATTAAAGTATACAAGGACCGGTGATACACTTTGTACTGAAAACGAACCTATCATCATGGAGAAAATGACTTTTCCAGAACCGGTTATTCAGATTGCAATTGAACCGAAAACAAAAGCTGACCAGGATAAATTATCAGAAGCTCTGGCAAAACTTTCTGATGAAGATCCGACTTTCAGAGTTCACGTTGACCAGGAAACCAGTCAGACATTAATAAGCGGTATGGGAGAACTTCATCTCGAAATTCTTGTTGACAGGATGAAAAGAGAATTTAAAGTCGAAGCAAATATTGGTAAGCCGCAGGTTGCATACAGAGAAACGATTAAAGACACAGTTGAAGTCGAAGGTAAATTTATTAAACAATCCGGTGGTCGTGGTAAATACGGTCATGTTGAAATTGAATTATCTCCAAATGAACCGGGCAAAGGTTTTGAATTTACTAATGCCATAGTAGGCGGAACCGTACCAAAAGAATATATACCTGCAGTTTCTGCAGGCATTCAGGAAGCTATGCGGAATGGTGTAGTTGCAGGATTCCCAGTTGTTGATATAAAAGCAAAATTGTTCGATGGTTCGTATCACGATGTCGATTCTGACGAAATATCTTTTAAAGTTGCCGGTTCAATGGCATTTAAAAGCGGATGTCGGAAGGCTTCACCGATTTTACTTGAACCGATCATGTCTGTAGAAGTTGTTACACCAGAGGATTATTTAGGCGATGTTATGGGAGATTTAAATTCACGCAGAGGAAAGATTGAAGGATTTACAGCAAGGAAAGATGCACAGGTAGTTAAATCAGTCGTACCACTTTCAGAAATGTTTGGCTATGCAACCGTGCTCAGATCAATGACTCAGGGCAGAGCAATTTACACAATGCAGTTTGATCATTATCAGCAAGTTCCTCAAGCTATTGCAGAGGAAATAGCTGAAAAATCATTAGGAAAAAAATCAGCAGCAACTGCTTAATTAAATTAGAATTAACAATTAAAGGAAAAAACTAAAAGGAGAAACCGATGGCAAAAGAAAAATTTGACAGGAGTAAGCCGCACGTTAACGTTGGAACAATTGGTCACGTCGATCATGGTAAAACAACCTTAACTGCTGCCATCACAATGTCTCTCAATAAGAAGGGCTTATCGGAAATCAGAACATTCGATAGTATTGATAATGCACCCGAAGAGAGAGAAAGAGGAATTACAATAGCAACTGCACACGTTGAATATTCAACTGAAAAAAGACACTACGCTCACGTAGATTGTCCAGGACATGCTGACTATGTAAAAAATATGATCACAGGTGCAGCACAAATGGATGGTGCGATTCTCGTTGTTGCAGCTACAGATGGTCCTATGCCTCAAACAAGAGAACATATTCTCCTTGCACGACAGGTTGGTGTTCCTAAAATTGTTGTATTCATGAATAAAGTAGATATGGTTGATGACCCGGAACTTCTGGAATTAGTTGAAGTCGAGTTGAGAGATTTATTAAATTCATACGAATTTCCTGGGAATGATATTCCTATCATTCAAGGTTCTGCATTAAAGGCACTTGAGGCTGCATCAAGCAAGGATACAAAAGTTGATGATCCAAGATTGGAATGTATCTGGAAGTTGATGGACTCTGTCGATAATTATATTCCGATTCCAGAAAGAGAAACAGCAAAACCATTCTTAATGCCGGTTGAAGACGTCTTTTCAATTACGGGAAGAGGAACAGTTGCAACTGGCAGAGTTGAAAGAGGATCAGTAAAACTTCAGGAAGAAGTTGAGCTTATTGGATTAGGAATACATAAGAAAACAGTTATCACTGGTATAGAGATGTTCAGAAAAGAACTTGATTCTGCTATCGCAGGTGATAATGCTGGAATCTTGCTGAGAGGTGTTGACAAAGAAGAAATTGAAAGAGGAATGGTTCTGGCTAAGACCGGTTCAATTACTCCTCATACAATATTTGAAGGAACAGTTTACGTACTTTCAAAAGATGAAGGTGGAAGACATACACCATTCTTCAATGGTTACAGACCACAGTTCTATTTCAGAACAACAGATGTAACTGGTGTTGCAACATTACCTGAAGGAACAGAAATGGTTATGCCGGGTGATAATGTAAAACTTAAAGTTGAATTGATTTCAGAAATTGCTATGGAAGAAGGATTGAGATTTGCAATTCGTGAAGGCGGCAGAACTGTTGGTGCAGGCGGAGTAGGAAAAATTTATAAATAATTATTAATAATTCTTTTTGGAAGGGAACTGAATCTCCCTTTTCATTTGTGCTTAACTAAAGGAGCTCTTAAGTGGCGGGTCAGAAAATAAGAATAAAGCTGAAATCGTATGATCATATACTGATTGATAAGTCTACTGAAAAAATTATCAAAACAGTAAGAAGTACTGGTGCAGTAGTTTCAGGACCGATTCCCTTGCCAACGAAGAAAACAATTTACACTGTTCTCAGATCTCCTCACGTTGATAAAAAATCACGTGAGCAATTTGAAACAAGAGCTCATAAAAGAATTATAGATATTCATAATTCAAATAACAAAACTGTCGATTCATTAAGCAAGCTTGATATTCCGGCGGGTGTTGATATAGAAATTAAACTTTAATTTAATCGGGATTTGACATGTCTGGTATGTTAGGGAAAAAAATAGGAATGACAAGCATATTTAATGCTGAAGGTGATTTAGTACCTGTTACCGTTATTCAGGCAGGTCCCTGTAAAGTTGTTGCAGTACGAGATAATAAAAAAGACGGCTACAGTTCTTTAGTAATTGGATTTGAAGAGAAGAAAGAAAAACATGTAACCAAACCTGTGTTAGGTCAATACAAAAAAAATAATTTAACACCGCTGAAAAAACTCAGAGAATTTAAAGGCTTTGATGTTGAAACAGTTAAAGTAGGTGATGAGATAAAGGTGAACCTGTTCAGCGTTGGTGAAAAAATTAAAGTAAGAGCGAAGAGTAAAGGAAAAGGATTCCAGGGTGTAATGAAACGCCATAATTTTGGTGGAGTTGGTGGAACAACTCACGGTCAAAGCGATCGGTTAAGAGCTCCGGGTTCTATCGGTGCGAGTTCTTTTCCATCAAGAGTTTTTAAAGGACAGAGAATGGCAGGTAGAAAAGGTTTTGAAAATGTAACAGTGAGGAATCTAAAAGTTGTAAAGATTATCGAAGATGATAATCTGATTATGATTAAAGGTGCTGTTCCCGGTGCTATAAATTCAGTTGTTGAATTGATAAAGATTTAAAATCCGAGTTATTATGACCTTAGAAATTTTAAAAATTGACGGTAAGCCATCCGGCAAAAAAATTAAGCTTGCTGAGCATATATTCGGCATTCAGCCCAACGATCATGCAATCTATCTTTCTGTAAAAGCATTTCTTGCAAACCAGAGACAGGGAACGCACAAATCAAAAGAAAGATCCGAAGTTAGAGGCGGAGGTAAAAAACCATGGAGACAGAAAGGAAGAGGTACTGCAAGAGCAGGTACGATCCGTTCTCCATTATGGATAGGCGGCGGAACTATATTTGGTCCTCGTCCGAGAGATTATAGACAGAAATTACCACAGAAAGTAAAACAGCTTGCTCGTAAATCAGCTTTCAGTTATAAAGTTAAAGATGAACAGATAATTGTAGTTGAAGATTTTTCATTTGAGAAACCAAAGACTAAAGAATTTATTTCAATCCTTGATGCATTAAAAGCCAATGGCAAAAAGACTCTGCTTTTAACGGGTAAGAGTGATATAAATGTGTACAAGTCAGGAAGAAATATTAATAAAGTAAATGTTCTTGAAGCGAGTAAAGCTTCAACTTATCATATCCTGAACAATCAGCTTCTTATTTTACAGCATAGTGCTGTTGAAGCGATAATGAATACATTCAAAGAAAATGAAAAGACGGTAAACTGATATGCACCAGATATTAATTAGTCCGCTGATAACAGAGAAAATGACGAACATAACTGCTGATAAAGGTAAGTATGGATTTCTGGTAAATCCAAAAGCAAACAAAATTCAGATTGCAAAAGCAATTGAAGCAAAATTTAACGTTCATGTAACCGATATTAAAACAATTAACCATCACGGGAAAACAAAAACTCAGCTTAGAAAAAGAGGAAGATTCGTCGGAACGACAGCAAAATTTAAAAAAGCTATCGTTACTTTGAAGCAGGGCGAAAAAATAGAAATGTTTGAAGAAGTATAGTTTTTTGAAACAGGTAATTAAATGGGAATAAAAAAATTAAAGCCGGTAACACCAGGAACCAGATTTAAAAGCGACTACACTTTCGAAGAAATTACAAAGTCAACTCCCGAAAAAAATCTGACTGTTGCTTTAAGAAAATCCGGCGGAAGAAATAATCTTGGGAGAATAACCTCCAGGCATATTGGTGGTGGTCATAAAAGAAGATACCGGATAATAGATTTTAAAAGAGACAAACATGGAATTCCGGCTCAAGTTTTTTCAATTGAATATGATCCGAATAGATCATCAAGAATTGCATTGCTGCATTATTCGGATGGTGAGAAGAGATATATAATAGCTCCGAATGGTTTGAAGGTTGGAGATAAAATTTCTTCAGGAACTGGTAGTGAAATTGCGCTCGGAAATTCTTTGCCACTTAAAGAAATGCCGTTAGGAAGTTTTGTTCACAATGTTGAATTAAAACCAGGGAAAGGCGGGCAGTTCGGCAGAAGTGCAGGATGCGCGTTACAGCTGATGGCTAAAGAAGGAAAATATGCCCAGTTAAGAATGCCTTCCGGCGAAGTTAGAATGATAAACCAGGAATGCATGGCAACTTATGGTCAGGTTGGAAATTCAGAGCATGAAAATATAAGTCTTGGTAAAGCTGGAAGATCAAGATGGCTTGGAAGAAGATCTTATGTAAGAGGTGTTGCAATGAATCCCGTTGATCATCCAATGGGTGGCGGTGAAGGTAAAACTTCCGGAGGCGGACATCCAGTTTCTCCATGGGGGCAGAAATCGAAAGGACTGAAAACCAGAAAGAGAAAAAATCAATCAAACAAGTACATAATAAAAAGAAGAAAAAAATAGGTTGAGCTTATGCCACGTTCTGTAAAGAAAGGACCATATATTCATTTTAAGCTTGCTCAGAAAATCAAAGAGCTTAACAATAAAAATCAGAAAAGAATAATTAAAACATGGTCACGCGCATCACTGATCACACCGGATTTTGTTGGTCATACAATTGCAGTTCATAATGGAAATAAAATGATCCCGATTTTTATTACTGAGAATATGGTTGGTCATAAGCTGGGTGAATTTGCACCGACAAGAATTTTCAGAGGTCACCCGGGAACAAAATCAGAAAAAGCATCAACAGCAGCAGCAGCCAAAGCTGAGTAATTAATTTAGAGTAATTTTAATGGAAGCAAGAGCAGTAAATAGATTTATAGAATCATCACCAAGAAAAATGAGATTGGTTATTGATTTAATCCGAGGCGCATCAGTGGATAAAGCACTTGAAATACTCCACTTTTCTCCGAAGCACTCATCCAAGAATGCTGAAAAAACTTTAAGGTCAGCTGTATCCAATCTTATTAACAAAGATGATGCAGCTAGGGTTGAACCATCAGAGCTTTTTGTAAAAGAAGCATTTGTAAATGTAGGTCCGACTTTGAAAAGAATTTCACCGGCACCGATGGGAAGAGCGTACAAGATTAGAAAAAGATCCTGTCATCTAACAATAGTTGTAGCAAAAAAAGTATAATATCAGGAGGAATTTTTGGGACAAAAAGCAAATCCGGTTGGCTTACGAGTAGGTATAATAAGAGGATGGAACTCTAACTGGTATGAGAGTAAAAGTTATGCAACAAAACTTAAAGAAGATGATAAGTTGCGCAATTATGTAAGAAGCAGGTTAAAGAAAGCCGGAATCTCAAAAATAATTATTGACAGAACATCTAAGAGTATAATATTAACAATACACACATCAAGACCAGGTGTTGTGATTGGTAAAAGCGGAAAAGAAATTACACAGCTTGAAGAAGAACTGAAACAAATTTCTAATAAAGATGTTAAGATCCAGATTTCTGAAATAAAAAGACCTGAACTGGATGCTTATCTAGTTGCAGAAAACATTGCTAATCAGATAGTAGGAAGAATTTCTTTTCGAAGAGCAATGAAAATGGCTATCACAGCCTCTATGAGAATGGGTGCTGAAGGAATAAGAATTAAGTGTGCCGGAAGATTAGGCGGTGCTGAAATTGCCAGGACAGAACAGTATAAAGATGGAAGAATTCCGCTTCATACTTTAAGAGCCGATATTGACTATGCGAACGGCAGAGCCGAAACAATTTACGGTTCGATAGGAATTAAAGTTTGGATTTGCCGTGGTGAAATCCTTGGCAAGAGAGCCATGGAATAATTTTGATTTGGAGCTAAAACTATGTTAATGCCAAAAAGAGTAAAATACAGAAAAGCACACAGAGGAAGAAGAAAAGGCAACGCAAAACGCGGAAGTTCTGTTGCATTCGGAGAATTCGGGCTTAAAGCTCTTGAACCAAGCTGGGTTACAAGCAGGCAGATTGAAGCCTGTCGTGTTGCTCTATCCAGACATATGAAGAGAGACGGACGAGTTTGGATAAGAATTTTTCCTGACAAACCAGTTTCAAAAAAGCCGTTGGAAACCAGGATGGGTAAAGGAAAAGGAGCCCCTGAATTTTGGGTAGCTGTTGTTAAACCGGGCAGAATTCTTTTTGAAGTTTCAGGTGTAACAAAACAAGCAGCTAATGATGCACTTAGATTATGTTCACATAAGCTTCCGATTAAAACAAAAGTAGTTTCCAGACCTGATATTGAATAAGTTCAGAAAGATTTGAAATGAAGATTCATGAAATAAGAGAAATGAAAACTGAAGAAATAGTTCAGAGAATAAATGATGAGGAGAAAAACCTTGTCGATTTAAGATTTTCTCATCAGTTGAAACAACTGACCAATACATCAAAACTCAAACTCCTGAAAAAAGATGTTGCCAGGATGAAAACAATTCTTAAGGAAAGAAATGCTCAGTCACAAAGTGTATCCGGAAAAGGAGCAGATGCTTAAATGATTGAAACACGTGGATTAAGAAAAACCAGGATTGGAGTTGTTGTAAGCAACAAGATGGAAAAAACAATTACTGTTGCAATCGAAAGAAAAGTTGCTCATCCTATTTATAAAAAATATTTTAAGAAGACGACAAAACTTATGGCTCACGATGAAAAAAGAGAATGCAGCATTGGTGACAAAGTAAAAATCATGGAAACCCGCCCTCTTAGCGCTAATAAAAGATGGCGTCTAGTCGAAATTATAGAAAAAGCCAAGTAGGCAGGAGAGATATGGGCGATGATCCAGGAAGAAACAAATCTAGTTGTTGCAGATAACTCAGGTGCAAAAAAAGTAAGATGCATCCGTGTTCTCGGCGGAAGTGGAAGAAGATATGCAACTGTTGGTGATACGATTGTTGTTAGTGTTAAAACAGCAATGCCGAATGGAACAGTGAAAAAGGGTGAAGTTTCAAGAGCAGTTATTGTAAGAACAAAAAAAGAAGTAAAAAGAAAAGATGGTTCATACATTCGCTTTGATGAAAATGCAGCAGTGCTGATCAACCAGCAGAATGAACCGAGAGGAACACGTATCTTTGGTCCGGTTGCACGTGAACTGAGAGATAAACAGTTTATGAAAATTGTTTCACTGGCTCCCGAAGTATTATAAAAGGAAAAATATGAAGATCAGAAAAAATGATATGGTTATGGTCATCACCGGAAACGATCGAGGTAAAACCGGTAAAGTGCTCAAAGTTTTTCCAAAAGAATACCGTGTAATTGTTGAAGGGATAAATCTCAGGAAAAAACATACAAAGCCAAACCAGAAAAGTCCACAAGGCGGAATACTAGAAAAAGAAGCATCGATAAATGCATCGAATGTTATGATATTGGATCCTAAAACAAACGAGCCAACTCGTATAGGATCAAGAGTAATACTTGATGAAAAAACAGGCAAAAAGAAAATAGCACGCGTTGCAAAAGCAAGCGGCGAAATGATTCAGTAATATTGTAAATATTTATTAAACAGATGGCAGAAAAAAAACAAACAAAAGAAATTAAAGAACCTAAAGAAGCAAAAGAAAAAGGTAAGAAGGAACAAGCTCCAAAGTCTTCTGAGAAGGAAATTAAAATACCCAGCAGACTTTTCGATCATTACCGTGCGGAGATCATTCCAGGTTTGATGAAAACATTCGGTTACAAAAATGTTATGCAAGTTCCGAAAATTGAAAAAGTGGTCGTTAACATGGGTGTTGGAGCTGCAGTTACAGAACCGAAGATTCTTGAAGAAGCTGTTAAGGAACTTGAATCTATCACCGGACAAAAATCCAGTGTTAGAAAAGCAAAGAAAGCGATATCGAATTTTAAATTAAGAGAAGGAGTGAGCATTGGTGCAATGGTTACTCTTCGTCGTGAAAGAATGTATGAATTTCTAGATAGATTTATTAATGTAGCGCTTCCTCGGGTTCGTGATTTCCGTGGATTGTCAGATAAATCTTTTGATGGAAGAGGAAATTATACTATCGGTGTCAAAGAGCAGATTATTTTTCCCGAAATAAATGTTGATAAGATAGGAAGAGTGCTTGGTATGGATGTAACTATTGTTACTTCTGCAAGATCAGATAATGAAGCTTATGAATTACTGAAATCATTCGGTGTTCCTTTTATCAAAAAAGAAATTAAAACAGCTTAGGAGATTTGATGGCTAAAAAAAGTTCAATTGCAAGACAGGAAAGAAGACTCATTATATATGAGAAGTACAGAAAATTACGCGAAGAACTGAAAGCAGCCGGCAATTACGAAGAGCTTCAAAAACTGCCGAGAGATTCTGCACGCGTTCGTTTGAAGAACCGTTGTATGTTCACGGGAAGAACAAGAAGTTATTATAGGAAATTTGGAGTTTCCAGATTAGTATTTAGGGAAATGGCCTTAAAGGGCGAGATTCCCGGTGTAAAAAAATCAAGTTGGTAAACGGAGAAAGTTTAAATGCCAGTAACAGATCCAATAGCAGATTATTTAACCAGAATTAGAAACGCTACAAAAGCAAAAAAAGTACGTGTTGAAATTCCAGCTTCTAAATTAAAGATCAGCTTATCAGAAATCCTTAAGAATTTAGGTTATATAATCGATTTCGAAATTATTAATGATAACAAGCAAGGTAAACTGAACCTTGTTCTTAAATACAAAAGTGGAGTGCCAGCTATTACAGGTTTAAAGAGAATCAGTAAACCGGGTTTGCGTATATATAAATCAGCAGATAAACTCCCAAGAGTTTTAAATGGATTAGGAACCGCCGTTATTTCTACTCCAAAAGGATTACTGACGGATAAGGAGGCGAGAAATCAGCTCGCCGGCGGAGAAGTGATTTGTTATGTGTGGTAAATTAATTTTTGGAGATTAAAGCGTGTCTAGAATAGGAAAAAAACCGGTTGAGATTCCTGCTGGTGTAAATGTCAGCACCGAAGGACAGACGATTAAAGTAAAAGGACCAAAAGGAGATCTCATTAGAAAAATTCATCCGGCAATTAAAATGGAAATAGTTGAAGGAGAAGTCAGAGTAACCAGGTCTGATGATTTGAAAGAATCAAGAGCATTGCATGGTTTAACACGTGCATTAATAAATAATATGATAATTGGAGTTACGGATTCGTATAAAAAGACTCTTGAAATTGTTGGTGTTGGTTATAAAGCAGAATTGAAAGGAAAAAATTTATTGCTGACAATCGGGTATTCTCACCCGATATATTTTGTTCCACCTGATAATATCAAATTGGAAGTACCTGCACCGACTCAAATAATTATTTCAGGTAACGATAAAGAATTGGTTGGGCTGGTAGCTGCTAAAATCAGGTCATTCAGAAAACCTGAGCCGTACAAAGGTAAAGGCATTAAGTATTCAGATGAAAGAATTATTAGAAAAGCCGGTAAGACTGCCGGTGCATAGTTTTTAGGAGATTTAATTTCAATGAAAAAGAAAACTTCAAGAATAAGAGCAAAAATAAAGATCAGAAAAAAAATTTCAGGCACACCCGAAAAACCACGTCTTTCAGTGTTCAGAAGTTTAAACAATATTTATGCACAATTAATTGACGATGTGAACGGTAATACAATAGTTTCAGTTTCCAGTTTAGAAAAAGAAGCTAAGACTGATGTAAAATCGCTTAAAGGCAAAACAAATAAAAGCAAGTTAATCGGAAATCTTCTTGCTAAAAAAGCATTGGAAAAAAATATTAAGAATGTAGTGTTTGATAGAAATGGTTTTAGATATCATGGCAGAGTAAAAGCTCTTGCTGATGGTGCACGTGAAGGGGGCTTGGTATTCTAATGTTTTTTGCCGGGTCGTCTAATGGTAGGACTACGCCCTTTGGAGGCGTCTGTAGAGGTTCGAGTCCTCTCCCGGCAGCTTCCATTTTAAAATTGATAGTTTTTTAGGAGAAAAATTTGAAAAGAGTTAAATCGACAGAAGCTGAAGGTCTTAAAGAAAAAGTTGTTCACATCAACCGGGTGGCAAAAGTTGTTAAAGGTGGCAGAAGGTTCAGTTTTAATGCAATCGTAGTTGTTGGTGATGGTAAGGGTACCGTTGGTGTTGGATTAGGTAAAGCGAATGAAGTAACAGATGCCATTTCAAAAGGAGTAGATGATGCAAAGAAGAATCTGGTAAAAGTATTGGTTAGAAGAGGAACTGTATCTCATACAGTTTTGGGCAAATTTGGTGCAGGTAAAGTTCTGCTCAAACCTGCTTCTCCTGGAACCGGATTGATTGCAGGTGGTGGTGTAAGAGCAGTTTTGGAAGCAGCTGGAATACAGGATATACTTACCAAATCTCTCGGTTCAAGTAATCCACATAATCAGGTTAAAGCAACTTTGAACGGACTTCTTAGTCAAATTGATGCCAAAGCTATGGCAATCAAAAGAGGAAAATCCGTTCAGGAAATTTTTGCTACGTAAAGAGGTTAGAATGTCCAGAATAAAAATAGTTCAAACAAAAAGTGTTATTGACAGACCTGAGAACCAGAAAAAAATTATAGAAGCTTTAGGTTTGGGACGACCCAACTGGGAAAAAGTTCACAACGATACTCCTCAGATCAGAGGTATGGTTAAAAAAGTTATACATCTGGTTAGAGTAGAAGAAGTTAAAGAATAAGGAAATTATAAGATGGATGTACTTAGCAATTTAAAATATGCTGAAGGCTCAAGGAAGAAACGGAAAAGAGTTGGAAGAGGTGAAGGATCAGGGCACGGTGGACAGGCAACACGTGGAATGAATGGGCAGAAATCACGTTCCGGTTCAAAGAGAAGAGCATGGTTTGAAGGTGGTCAGATGCCGCTTCAAAGGAGAGTTCCGAAATTCGGATTCACCAGCATCTTTAAAGAATACTACCAGTTAGTTAATCTTAATTCATTGCAAAGATTGGCAAACGAAAAAAAATTGAACAAAGATATTAATATTGAAGAACTTAAAAATTTAGGATTGATAACCAGCACCAAGAAACCTGTTAAAGTTTTAGCCAAAGGTGAGTTCAATACCAAAATAAATATTGAAGTTAATGCAATCAGCCAAAGTGCAAAAGAAAAAATAGAATCAGCTGGCGGTTCAGTAAAGTTAATTTAATACGGTAATAAATGTCGAGACTTACGGATACTTTTAGGAACATTTTTAAAATTCACGAACTTCGCCAGAGAATATTTTATACACTGGCTATACTTTTTTTAGTTCGACTTGGTGCTCATATAACTATTCCGGGTGTTGATACAACATTGCTTACTGAAAGCATGAAAAATGCTACTACTGATAACTTGTTTGGTTTATATGATTTATTTGTCGGCGGTGCATTTTCCAACGCAGCAATTTTTGCTCTTGGAATTATGCCATATATCTCAGCGTCTATTATTATTCAGCTTCTTGGTGCTGTTGTTCCTTACATTCAAAAGTTACAGCAGGAAGGTGAAGAAGGCAGAAAAAAAATTACTCAATGGACAAGGTATGGAACGGTTTTAATTGCTTCGATGCAGGCATGGGGTGTGACAATTAGGCTTTTAAATATACAGGTTCAGGGTTTGCCTATTGTTCCCGAAGCTGTAAATGGTTTTCCTTGGGTGCTGTCAACCATTATTATACTGTGCTCAGGAACAATACTAATGATGTGGATGGGTGAACAGATAACTGAGAGAGGAATTGGCAACGGAATATCGCTTATAATTTTTATAGGAATTATTGCAAGATTTCCTCATGCAATATTTGATGAAATCAGGCTTATAGGTGTTGGACAGAGATCAATAATTGAAGAATTAGTAATACTGATTCTAATGTTCTTTATAATAGCCGGAGTAGTACTTGTTACTCAGGGAACACGGCGGATTCCAGTTCAGTACGCAAAGCGTGTTGTTGGAAGAAAGATTTATGGTGGTGTTACACAATATATCCCGTTGAGAGTAAACACAGCAGGTGTGATGCCGATAATTTTTGCTCAGTCGATTATGTTTATTCCCAACACAGTTTTATCCTTTTTTCCCGATAACGAATTTTTACAGGGAATTTCTGGTTTGTTTGTTTACGATTCACCGGTTTACTCTACTATTTATGCACTGATGATTGTGTTCTTTACATATTTTTATACAGCAATTGCATTCAATCCGAAAGATGTTGCAGATAATATGAAGAAGCAGGGTGGTTTTATTCCGGGTATCAGACCAGGAAAGCAAACCTCCGAGTTCATTGATAATATTCTTACAAAGATTACCTTGCCCGGTTCAATATTTCTTGCAGTCATAGCGATACTTCCGGCGTTCATATCTGGTTTTGGTGTTTCGGGACAGTTTGCTCAGTTTTTTGGAGGTACCAGTCTTCTTATCATCGTTGGAGTTGCGTTGGATTCTCTTCAACAAATTGAATCACACTTGTTGATGAGACATTACGATGGATTTATGAAGTCAGGTAAGCTAAAAGGACGAAGATCTGTTTAGGTCGTGATTTTTATAAAGACCAAAAAGGAAATTGATTTTATAAAGGAAAGCTGCAGGATAGTTGCAGAAACCCTTCAGCTGGCTAAAAGTAAAGTAAAAAGCGGTATTACAACTTTAGAAATTGATCAGGCAGCTGAAGATTATATTCGAAGCAATAATGCAATACCTGCTTTCAAAGGTTACTCGCAGGGAGGATTACCAGGTTTTCCCGGTTCGATTTGCACTTCACTGAATAATGTAGTTGTGCATGGAATTCCCGGTTTAGTAAAGCTTCAGGATGGAGATATAATCTCACTTGATGTTGGTGTTCTTAAAAATAATTATTATGGTGATGCTGCAGTTACTGTTTCAGTTGGAAATATTTCCAGCGAAAAAAAAAAATTGCTGGAGATAACAGAAAAATCTTTATACATCGGTATTCAACAAGCTGTAAGCGGTAACCGGGTGCACGATATTTCCGCGGCGGTTCAGGAATTTGTTGAGCAGAATGGTTTTTCAATAGTAAGAGATCTTTGTGGTCATGGTGTTGGAAGATTTTTACACGAAGACCCGGCTGTACCAAATTTTGGTAAAAGAGGAACTGGTCCAAAACTTAAAAACGGAATGACGCTCGCAATTGAACCGATGGTTAATGCAGGAAGTTACGAAGTTACAACGGCTGCTGATGGATGGACAGTGCAAACTCTTGATGGCTCATCATCAGCACATTTTGAACATACTATTTTAATAAGCGGTAATTCACCCGAAGTATTAACAATTTGCTAATGGCAAAACAAGGTCCGATAAAAATAGATGGTGTTATTACAGAAACTTTACCGAATGCAAATTTTAGAGTAAAGCTGGATAATGGACATGAAATTCTCGCTCATATTTCCGGTAAGATGAGAATGCATTTTATTAAAATATTGGTCGGTGACAAAGTATCGATTGAAATGTCACCTTATGATCTGACAAAAGGAAGAATAACATACAGGTATAAATAGCAGGTAAAAGATGAAAGTAAGATCTTCAGTAAGAAAAATATGTGATAAGTGCAAAATAATTAGACGTAAAGGTGTTGTACGGGTAATTTGCTCTAACCCTAAACACAAGCAGAGACAAGGATAAAATAATAAAGGAGTTATAAGATTGGCTCGTATTTCAGGCGTTGATTTACCAAAAGGTAAAAAAGTTTTATTCGGACTTCAGTATATTTTTGGAATAGGTCCAACCTCTTCCTCCGAAATACTGCAGAAAGCGAAAATTGATCCCACTAAAAAAGTTGGTGATCTTACTGAAGAAGATGTTGCACAGATAAGGGCAGTTATTACTTCCGAGTTTAAAGTTGAAGGTGCACTTCGTTCTGAAGTTCAGCAGAATATAAAAAGGTTAATGGATATTGGTGCTTATAGAGGAATAAGACACAGGAAAGGACTTCCTGCAAGGGGACAGAGAACACGTACAAATTCCAGAACAAGAAAAGGCAAACGTAAAACAGTTGCCGGTAAGAAGAAAACACCAACCAAGAAATAATTTATCTGAAGCGGAGGATTGTAATTGGCTAAAGTTGTAAAAAAAGTTAAGAAGAGAACACAAGTTGATCTGAACGGTGTTGCTCATATTAAAGCAACATTCAATAATGTGATTGTTACAATCACTGATATTTATGGCAATACATTAGCCTGGTCATCGGCAGGAAAGAATGGATTTAAAGGATCAAGGAAAAATACACCGTTTGCGGCACAGGTATCAGCAGAAGCGGCTGCAAAAGAAGCTTATACACTTGGTTTAAGAAAAGTTGAAGTTAAAGTTAAAGGACCCGGTTCAGGAAGAGAAGCAGCAATAAGATCTTTATACACTGCTGGATTGGAAATTACTTCGATAAAAGATGTAACACCCATTCCGCACAATGGCTGCAGGCCACCAAAACGAAGAAGAGTTTAATTAGAGGAGTAATTTTTAGATGGCAAGACACACAGATTCAGTTTGTAGACTATGCAGGAGAGAAAAACAGAAACTTTTCCTGAAAGGACAAAAATGTTATACAGAAAAATGTCCGATTGAATCAAGGAACTATCCACCAGGTCAGCATGGTCTGAGCAGAAGAACAAAAATATCAGAATATGGAATTCAGCTCAGAGAGAAACAAAAGATTAAAAGGATGTACGGATTGCTTG
Organism: Ignavibacteriaceae bacterium; assembly: GCA_025449775.1. GTDB lineage: Bacteria > Bacteroidota > Ignavibacteria > Ignavibacteriales > Ignavibacteriaceae > IGN2. Next base: position 20,743 of record JANWIS010000066.1, on the reverse strand, counting down.
AAACACAATTCAGAAATTATTTTGAAAAAGCTAACAGGCAAAAAGGTATTACTGGTGAAAACTTAATCAAAATTCTGGAAAGAAGACTTGATAACGTTGTTTTCAGGTTTGGCTTTGCAGCTTCAAGAAGCCAGGCAAGACAGCTTATTAAGCACAGACATTTTTCAGTGAACGACAGGCTAGTTGATATTCCATCTTTCCTTGTTTCTGAAGGAGACATAATAAAAGTTAAAGATAAGAGCAAGAAGTTAGATGCTATTCATAATTCACTTAAAAAAGTTAAAGACAGCACTTATAATTGGTTATCAATAGATAAAGCCTCGCTGAGCGGAACATTTATACAGGTTCCGGAGAGAGCTGATGTTCCTCTAAACGCCAATGAACAATTGGTAGTTGAGCTCTATTCTAAATAAATAATTTTTGAATTTTTAGAGGATTTTTTAATGAACACTTCACATTTAATCATGCCTGAAACAGTAGTATTAGACGAATCAAATTATTCGAATACATTTGGGAAATTTACACTTCAACCTCTTGAAAGAGGATACGGAGTAACCCTTGGAAATTCCATCCGCAGAGTTTTGCTTTCGTCTCTTCCAGGTGCAGCTATTACTTCAGTCAAGTTCAGCGGAACGCTTCACGAGTTTACAACTATTCCGGGAGTTGTTGAAGATGTTTCTGAAATTATCCTGAACTTAAAGCAGGTAAGAATGAAACTGCTTTCAAAAAAGCCCGGCAAGATTGACCTATCATTCAGCGGAGAAAAAGAATGGACTGCCGGAGATATTCAAAAATCAAGCAGTGAAGTTGAAATTCTCAATCCTGATCTTCACATTGCTACACTGAACAAAAATGCAAAGTTTGATGTTGAAATAAGAGTTGGTAAAGGAACAGGCTATGTTCCGGCAAATGAAAATGTTTCTCCTGACCAAACACTCGGCGTGATTCCGATTGATTCAATTTTTACACCGATAAGGAACACAAAATTTGAAGTTGAGAATGTAAGGATAGGTGATAAAAACGATTTTGAAAAATTAACGATGGAAATAACTACAGATGGTTCTATTGCTCCTGATGATGCACTTACACAGGCTGCAAAAATTCTCAGGGAACATGTCCAGTTGTTTATCAACTTTGATATGGAACCAGAAGAAGAACAGTCTGTTGCACCGAAAGACACTGAAGTTGACCGGGTTAAAAAAATCCTTTCAACTTCTGTTGACGATCTTGAATTAAGCGTTCGTTCACATAACTGTCTTAAAGCTGCTAATATAAAAATACTCGGTGACCTCGTAAGGAAAGATGAAGCAGAGATGCTCAAGTTCAGGAATTTCGGAAGAAAATCATTAGCTGAACTGATGGAAATTGTTGAAGATCTCGGGCTGGAGTTTGGTATGGACGTAGATAAATATCTTAAAGAAGAAGTAGAACCCAAATAAGTATTCAAAGGTGAATTGATGAGACACAATGTTAAAGGAAGAAAATTAAGCAGGACTTCAAGTCATAGAAAGGCTACGATTAGTTCTTTGATTACATCTCTTCTTAAACATAAAAGAATTAAAACAACGCTTGCCAAAGCTAAGGAGACACGTGGATTCAGCGAAAAGCTGATTACTAAAGCAAGACATGGTGATCTTCATTCCAAAAGACAGGTTATGGATGTTATTAAAGATAAAGATGTTGTTAAAGAATTATTCGCAGAGATTGTTCCGAAGATCGGGGAAAGAAAAGGCGGTTATACAAGAGTTGTAAAGCTGGGACACAGGATGGGTGATGCAGCACAAATGGCTATACTTGAGCTCGTGGATTATAATGAAGTTGTAACAGCAAGAGCCGAACAGCAAAAAGAAAAAAGGGAAGCTAAAGCAAAACAAAAGAACGATAGACAAAAAACTCAGCAGCAGGATAAGCTGGTTGAACAGCAGGCTGCAGAAGAATCTAAAAAATAGTTATAACATTTTTTTTGTATTATTAAGAGTAATCGGAATTATCGGTTACTCTTTTTTTATTTCTGATGTTTGATAAAATACATTTTGTAAAACCTGTTTTTAAATTTTCAGAGCTTCCTGAAGTGAAGCTTCCTGAATTAATACTCTGCGGTAGATCGAATGTTGGTAAATCATCTTTTATAAACAGTCTCTTCAATAAAAAGAATCTCGCTAAAACCAGTTCAGCACCCGGTAAAACAAGATCCATAAATTATTATAATGTGGATGATGTTTTTTATATAGTGGATCTTCCGGGATTCGGATATTCAAAAGCAAGTCAATCAGAACGACAGAAATGGAGCAAGCTTGTTTCGGAATTTATTTTAAGCTCAGAAAATCTGTATCATGCATTCCATATGCTCGATTCAAGGCATGAACCAACTGAACTTGATCTGAATCTTAATCAATGGCTCGAGAGTAAAAACAAACAGTATACATTAATCCTGAATAAAGCCGACAAGCTAAGTCAATCTGAAGTTCATAAGTCAGTTAATGCTGTCTTAACTAAATTTCCACATTTAAATTTTAATCAGGACTTATTTCTTTATTCATCGATTGACAAAAAGTGGAAAAAATCTGTACTTAAGAGAATTGCGGAACTATTCTATTAAATTGTTTGGAATGTTATTTTTTAATAATTAGTTGGTAAATTTATTTAATCAATAAATAATTCTCCTATAACAGTGAATTTGATGGATAAAAGACAACGAAAAAGAATTTTAATATTCCTCATCATTCCATTTCTTGCACTGGGATTATTCATCACTGAAGATACAACCATCAGGCTGATAATAATTGCATTGATGGTTATCTATGTTGCGTTTATAATTTTTCTCAGAGACTCAATCCGGTTTTCGGGCGGTTATTCAATTTCCGATGTTGAAGAATTGAGTACTGAACCGGCTGTAACTCATCATTCTGATCATGAAGAATCATTTAAGATAGTTTCGAAGAATAAACATATAGAGGTGATCACGGATGAAAACTACAGACCTGAGTACGGTGTTTCAAAAACTACGTTAAAACCTCCCGATCTTAAAGAACGGTTCGAAGAAATAGCAAAAGAATCTCTTCCTCCGGGTGTTGGACACGATGAGCAATTCGGTTTTGTCATCGAGAAAATGCTTATTGTGATGACCGAACTTTACAACGCTCACTCGACAATTTATTTCTGGTATAACAAGAAAAAAGAAAAGTTGGTCATCGAAAAATTCATTTCATCTTCATCTCAACTAACAAAAAGAAAATTTGATATTGAGGATGATGTGTTAAGCAAGATAGTCGAAAAAGGCGAGCCGGAACTGCTTACAGATATATCCCGTGCTGCTGAAGCCGATGTTATAAGATATTATGATTCAACTCAAGGTATAAGAAGCTTTGCCGGCGTTCCGGTATTTTACAATAATGAGCTCATTGCAATAATGGCTATCGACTCAAAAGTTGAGGATGCTTTTGGAATCGAGACTATTTATTCGCTCGGTCGTTTTGTTAGACTAATTACGATGCTCATCGGAATATTTGAAGAAAAATATTCTGATACGGTTTCTCAAAAGAGAATGGAAGGTTTGCTGAAAATTATCGGACCCGATATTGAGTTCGAGAATGAAAAAGATTTAATCAATGCTTTACCCGAAGCTTTAAAGATGATATTGAAATGGGATGCATTTGTATTTATTTACTTCGATCCGGTTGAAAAACTTTTTAAAACTGAAAAAGTTGAGAATACAACTGCATTAAAATACATAGGGATGGAACTTCAAATAGATGTGAACGGTACGCTGGTAGGAAAATCAATAGTGTCAGGCATTCCTGTTAAAATTGATGATACTTCTACAGGCAACTATAAAAGATTTTCAAGGTCTGAGGATGTATCATTCGACGGATCTTTTATTGCAATTCCCCTTATCTATGAAAAACAAAATTATGGGGTTATCTGTTTCGAGAGCCTGAAAAAAAATGCATATAGTAACCAGGACATTCAGTTCCTTAAAAAATCTTTAAATATTCTTGCATACATTATTTACTCTCACACCACACAAAAATTGCTGAGGAATCTGACATCAGTTGATTTTGAAACCCGGGCTCTTAATTCCAGCGCTTTCAGAGAACGGCTAAATGCTGACCTCATAAAAGCAAAGCATCTCGAAGTACCCGGTACATTAGCATTGCTTAAAATTGACGACTTCATTGACCAGGAATCATTGTTTGATGATAACCCATTGCCAAAAGTTTTATCTGTTGTCTCAGAAATTATATCAGATGAGATGACCCCTTTAAATCTTTTCGGAAGATTGGATGAAAGACTGTTCGGTATTTATTTTTTTAATATATCCAGCAAAAATGTTTTCATCTGGGCTGAAAAGCTGAGAGTTAAAATTGCACGAAAACCCATCTCAGTTGTTTCCAAACAAACTACATTTACAGTATCTATCGGTATTGCTTCAACAACAAATAAAGATAATGTTGATGAAGTGATTTATAACGCAACTCTTGCTTTGACTAAAGCAGTTGAAAAAGGCGGTAACTCTGTACTGAACGTAAACTAACTTTAATTATTTCATCCGGCTTCTGCAATGAAGAATTTTTATGTAATTGTTTTAGATGGAGTTGGTATCGGTGAATTGCCGGATGCAAATCTTTACAACGACCAGGGCAGCAATACACTTTGTAATCTTGCCGATGTAATCGGTGGGTTGAAGTTACCAAATCTGGAAAAGCTCGGGCTCGGCAATATCCTACCAATAAATGGAGTAATGAAGAAGTCTCCATCTTTAGCATCTTATGGAAAAATGACAGAGATATCTAATGGAAAAGATTCTACAACAGGTCATTGGGAGCTCGCCGGACTTCATGTAAAAACAGATTTTACTTATTTCCCGAATGGTTTCAGCAAAAAATTAGTTGATTTATTTTTAAAGGAGACAGGATGCAAAGGTTTTTTGGGAAATAAACCTGCATCGGGTACTGAAATTATTAAGGAATATGGAAATGAACATCTGTCAACAGGTTTTCCAATTATTTATACTTCGGCAGATTCAGTATTTCAGATCGCAGCTCATGAAGAAGTTATTCCTTTAAATTGGCTTTATGAAATTTGTTCTATAACCAGGGAAAAAGTTCTTGCAGACCCTTTAAAAGTTGGAAGAGTGATTGCACGTCCGTTTGTCGGTCAGCCTGGTAATTTTACACGAACAAAAAACCGGAAAGACTTTTCACTTAATCCTCCTGAACCAACCGTTCTTGATATTTTATCCGAGAATAATATTCAAACGATTGGTGTTGGAAAGATAAACGATCTTTTTAACTATCGGGGAATTCAAACACAGGTAAATACAAAGTCAAATGAAGAAGGTTGTACAAAAATTCTGAAATATGCAGATGAAGCATCCAGTAGTTTTATTTTTACAAATCTTGTAGATTTCGATGTGTATTTCGGGCATAGAAACGATTCAGAAGGATTTGCAGCCAAGCTTAAAGAATTCGATGATTTTCTACCTGAATTACTTGATAAGCTGGATGAAAGCGACCGGCTGATTATTACTGCAGATCACGGGAATGACCCAACTACACCGAGTACCGATCACAGCAGAGAATACGTTCCGCTTTTTTATTACAGGAAGAGCATCACAGGCAAAAATCTCGGTGTAAGAAAAACATTTTCCGATGTTGGAAAAACTGTTGCCGATTTTTTCAAAGTTGATAACAAGCTGAATGGCATAAGTTTTTTAGATGAATGAATTGTAGCTGTCGAATCAAAATTGAAAAAAATAAATCAATGATAATTTACCCACAAGAATTGAGAGAATAAATGTTTTTAGGAAAAGTAATTGGAACAGTCTGGTCAACAAAAAAAGATGAACAGCTCGTCGGAGCAAAATTCTTAATCGTTCGCGAACTCGATCTGAAACTGAAAGAAAAGGACCGGTTCGTTGTAGCAGTTGACAGTGTTGGTGCAGGTGAAGGTGAAGTAGTGCTTGTTGCCACCGGAAGTTCCTCAAGGATGACAAGTTTTACGAAAGATAAACCGGTTGATGCGGTAATTATGGGAATTGTTGACAAGCTTGATGTTGCTGAATAAGAAATGCCGGGAAAAAGATAGGGCTTGGATTTTGATTATAAAATGAAAAGTTTATCCACGCAGCGATCTTTATTGAATGATATTTTTTTAATATCAAAATGCTTTAATAATGTTCCATTCAAATGAAAAGGTCTTAGTTTGTTTTTAGGAAAAGTGATTGGAAATATTTGGGCTACACGGAAATACGAATCATTAAAAAGTTTTAAGCTGATGATCGTTCAGCCGTTAAATTCAGAATTAAAAAATACCGATGATCCGATTGTTGCTGTTGATACAGTTGGTTCTGGTCCCGGTGAAATTGTTTATTATGTAACGGCTTCTGAAGCCGTAATTCCTCTGCCGGTGGATTCAGCTCCGGTCGATGCTTCAATAGTTGGAATCGTTGATACGATAAACACTTAAATACCCGTGTGGTAAACAGTGAAGATAACAAAGCAGTTCACAAACAGAGAATCTCAGTCTCTTGATATATATTTCCAGGAAATCGGGAAAGTTGAGCTGTTAACTCCGCAGGATGAAGTCGAGCTTGCCGTCAAAATAAAACAAGGTGATACAAAAGCTTTTGAAAAACTTACAAGAGCTAATTTACGATTCGTTGTGAGTGTAGCAAAACAGTATCAGAATCAGGGACTTTCACTTGGCGATTTGATAAACGAAGGAAACCTTGGCTTAATAAAAGCAGCACGCCGGTTTGATGAAACCCGTGGGTTCAAATTCATATCTTATGCAGTCTGGTGGGTTCGTCAATCAATCCTCCAGGCACTCGCAGAACAATCAAGAATAGTAAGATTACCTCTAAACCGTGTTGGTGCTTTAAATAGGATAGGAAAGGCTTATAGCAGTCTTGAACAGGAATTTGAAAGAGAACCGAGCCCGGAAGAGCTTGCAAACGAGCTTGAGATGGATGTTTCAGATGTATCGGATACTCTAAAAATTTCGGGTAAACATTTATCAGTGGATGCACCATTCAGACAAGGTGAAGAAAATAGTTTGCTCGATGTTCTGATGAATGAAGAACTGCCATCTCCTGATACAACTTTAATGTCTGAATCACTCAAAGATGAAATACGGAGAGCACTTTCCAAACTTCCTGACAGAGAAGCAGAGGTAATAAAACTTTATTTCGGTCTGGATGATGAACAGCCATTGACCTTGGAAGAAATAGGTGACAGATTCAATCTTACACGTGAAAGAGTACGGCAGATAAAAGAAAAAGCAATCCGTCGGTTAAGACATGCAACCCGGAGTAAAGATCTTAAAAATTATTTAGGTTAAGATTGCAGAATTATCAGAAAAAAATATGCATTCTCATACTTCTTTCAAGCTTGTTATTTGTTCTGTCTTGCTCTTCAAGCAGGTACGGTTCAAATAATGAAGAGAAAAATACAAGAGAATACTCACCGAGATTTACTTCAGAAAATGATACGATGATTGTCGATCTGAATCTCGATTTTAAAGATCCAAGTGATCTTCCTTCAGAAGAGCCCGAAGTTTCGGTCACTAGTTTACTGGATTCTGATAAGCCGGTTATTGATCCGGATGTTGCCGGTTTCGATTATACAACCCTTAAAGAAGTAATGCTGATGGAAATAATAAAATATCTTGATACACCTTATAAGTATGGCGGCACAACCAAAGCCGGAATAGACTGCTCAGCTTTTACACAAAATATTTACAAAGATGTTTTCAAGATTGGATTGGAACGGTCAGCCCGTCTTCAATATACACAAGGAACAAAAATTTCTGATAAGGATGATCTTGTGATTGGGGATCTGGTTTTCTTTAATACCCGTAAAAGAGTAAAACCGGGTCACGTTGGAATTTATATCGGTGAAAATCTTTTTGCACACGCAAGCTCGACAAACGGTGTAACAATCTCTTCTCTCAATTATGATTATTACTCGAATCGATATATGGGTGCAAGAAGGTTTGAGAATAACGGGATTACAAGCAGTCCTTAAAATATCATCCCGAATGAAATTTCCTTAAATAGAAAAGCCGCTCTTGAATTCGAACGGCTTTTCTTTTTTTGGGTGTGAAATAGTTTAGCTACACCCCGAAGTGGATCCGCAAGTTACACATTTCAAACAGGTTCCGTTTCTAACCATTGTCATACTCTGGCATTCAGAGCAGATATCGCCTGTGTAACCTTTTTCAATTGCAAGTCTAACTTGTGTTTGAATATCAGTTTTTGTGCCTGTACTTGGCTCACGTTTAAGATGTGAAGAAGTACTTTTTGTTTCAGGTGAGAATGAATCAATATTATCTTTATCAAGTTCTACTAATCTTTCGCTTACTACTTCTTCTGAAATAAAATCCGGTTCTGCAAACTTTTTAACTATTCCTGATGAAGCTTTGGATTTAATTTCTTCGGGTTCAATATGAGCAAGGTCATTTCTGCTGAGATATGTAACTGCAAGTTCTCTGAATATATAATCAATTACAGATGTAGCCATCTTTATTTTTTCATTGCCTGTTACAATTCCGCTTGGTTCAAACCTCGTGAATACAAAAGCATCAATAAATTCTTCGAGCGGTACACCGTGCTGTAATCCAAGAGAAATGGAAATTGCAAAACAGTTCAGCAAGCTTCTGAAAGCAGCCCCTTCTCTGTGCATATCTATAAATATTTCCCCGATCTGTCCGTTATCATATTCGCCTGTTCTTATATAAACTGACTGACCATTTATTTTTGCCTTTTGTGTGTAGCCCGATCTTCTGTCAGGCAATCTCCTTCTTTTCGCTATATACCTGTGAATAATCTTTTCAGCAACCTTTACTATATCATGCTTTTCTTTATCTTCAATTAATGCTTCGATATCTTCTTCACTGAGTGTATTCAATGGCTGTGAAAGTTTGGAACCATCCCTGTAAAGAGCATTTGCTTTAACTCCAAGTTTCCAGGATTGCATATATGCATCTTTAACATCTTCAATCGTTGATTGATTAGGAAGGTTAATAGTTTTCGAAATCGCTCCTGAAATAAATGGTTGAGCTGCTGCCATCATTTTTATGTGTGCAGATGCACGGATGAATCTTGTTCCTCTTTTACCGCATTTGTTTGCACAATCGAAGACTGGATAATGTTCGTGTTTAAGGAATGGAGCTCCTTCAATTGTCATTGTACCGCATACATAATCATTTGCTGCTGCAATTTCCTGTTTGGAGAATCCGATCTCTTCCAGAAGATTAAAATAAAATCCATCAATTTTTTCTTCATCAATTCCAAGCCGTTCTACAATAAATTCAGTGCCCAGTGTGTACTTGTTAAATGCAAAGGGTACTTCAAAAGCTGATGGAAGTGACTTTTCAATCTTGATGATTGCTTCTTCTGTAAACCCTTTTGACATTAATGATTCGTGGTTGATGTATGGGCAGCCATTTAATGTTCCCTGACCATTGGTATACTTTACAATTTCATTTATCTGTTCTTTATTATATCCCAATCTTTCAAGAGCCGGAGGAATAGATTGATTTATTATTTTAAAATATCCTCCACCAGCAAGCTTTTTGAATTTTACCAATGAGAAATCTGGTTCGACACCAGTTGTATCACAATCCATAACCAGTCCGATTGTTCCGGTTGGAGCAATAACGGTTACCTGGGCATTTCTAAAACCAAATTGTTCACCGAGTTCAAGTGCACGCTCGGAATCTTCTCTGGCAGCTTTTAACAGATCAGATGGACAATATTTTGGATTAATGCCAACCGGATAGACAGTTAAGTTTTCGTATTCCTCATTAGAAGCATTATATGCTGCTCGTCTATGATTACGAATTACTTTGAGCATATGTTTCTTATTTTGTTTGAAGCCCTGGAATGAACCTAATTCTCTGCTCATTTCAGCAGAGGTTGCATAAGAAGACATATGCATTATCGAAGTTAAAGCACCGCAGATAGCGAATCCTTCATTGCTGTCATAAGGAATTCCCTGAAGCATTAGCAATGTTCCAAGGTTTGCATAACCCAATCCGAGTGTTCTGTATTCATAACTCAAACGAGCAATATTTCTGCTTGGGAACTGAGCCATCATTACACTTATTTCAAGAACAATTGTCCAGAGGCGTGTTGCATGCCTGTATGAATCAATATTAAATTTCTTTTCTTTAACACTATAGAATTTTACCAGGTTCATCGAAGCAAGATTGCATGCAGTATCATCAAGGAACATATATTCACTACAAGGATTTGAAGCTTTTATTTCTCCGCTATCCGGACAGGTATGCCATTCATTTATTGTAGTGTGGAATTGAAGTCCGGGATCGGCAGATGACCATGCAGCATAAGAAATATCATTCCAGAGATCTCTTGCTCTTAAAGTTTTACAAGGTTTCGGGTTTCTCTTTTCCTCTGTGGCTTTTCTTTTTTCAATACGCCAGTAAAGATTCCAATCTTCATCATCAAGTACTGCATTCATAAAATCATTTGTAACTCGAACCGAATTATTAGAATTCTGCCCCGATACCGTCGCATAAGCATTAGAATTCCAATCAACATCATATGTAGGAAAGTCTATTGATTTGAAACCCTGTTTTGCAAGCTGAATCACACGTTCTATATAACTATTCGGAACCATTGCCCGTCGGGCTTCGAGCACAGCCAATTTCAGCTTTCTGTTTTCTTGTTTATTAAACCTGTCATTTTCAGGATGTTCGGAGTAACAGGCTTTCATTATATTATTCAGATGGAAGCTTACTTGTTTTGAACCGGCTACAAGTGAAGCTACCTTTTGTTCTTCAATTACTTTCCAGTTTATATATTCTTCTATATCCGGGTGATCGAGATCTAATGTAACCATTTTTGCCGCACGTCTGGTTGTTCCACCCGATTTAATCGCTCCTGCAGAACGGTCACCAATTTTAAGAAAAGACATAAGTCCAGAAGATTTTCCACCACCGCTTAATGGTTCATTCAATCCTCTAAGAGCAGAAAAATTTGAACCGGTTCCTGAACCGTATTTAAATAATCTTGCTTCACGAACCCACAAATCCATTATTCCACCTTCATTAACCAGGTCATCATTAATGGATTGTATAAAACACGCATGAGGTTGCGGATGAGTGTACGCATCGCTTGAAGAAACCATTTCACCCGTTTGATAATCTACATAATAATGTCCTTGTGAAGGTCCTGTAATACCATATGCCCAGTTAAGCCCGGTATTAAACCATTGAGGACTATTCGGTGCCGCCATTTGAGTTGCTAGCATATATGAAAGTTCATCGTAGAATGATTTTGCATCATCCTCAGTATCGAAATAATCACCTTTCCAGCCCCAGTACGTCCAGCACCCAGCTAACCGATGAAATACTTCTCTCGAATCACGTTCAGCAGTGTATCGAACTTCCTCAGGAAGCAAAACCAGTTTTTCTTTATCTGGAACAGAAGGTCTTAGCCATTCCGGGATTCCTGCTTCTTCCACTTTTATGAGCGAAGCGGGAATTCCGGCTTTACGGAAATATTTCTGTGCGATAATATCTGTAGCAACCTGAGACCAGCTTTCCGGAACAGAAACATCATCCATCCGGAAAACTATTGATCCATCCGGATTTTTAATTTCTGATTTTCTTTTAACAAATTTGATTGAAGAGAAGGGGTCTTTACCAGCGGTAGTAAATAATCTTTTTATCTGCATTCAAATCTCCCGGTTTTCGGATTGTTAATTAAAGTGAAAAAAAATTATTAATAATAGAAGGATATTCACTTCATTAGTAACTATTTTAATGAAACAAAAAAATCTTTAATTAAGGTTTAGAGTCGGGGCGTAAAGGAAGAAGAAATATTTTAGTTAATGAAAATTGCATCATACATTTTATTTTTTTTACCCCGAACAAGGCAATGCTAACTTGGCAATATTTTTTAATAATTGCAAATTAAATTTCAATAGATAAAAAATTTTTTTTAAAAAAATATTCACAACAAATTTTGATTTAAGAAAATTTTTTTTAAGGTACAAGTTGATGCATCAAAAATTGAACCGTGTTGTAAAAAAAGAATACAATAATTTTTATCCGATCATAAATTAAATAGACCAATTTTGCTTTCAACAGATATTGTAATTGAAATTTCCCGGCTGACAAAACAATTCAAAGATGTCCTCGCCGTTGACAAATTAGATCTAAATGTTTTTAAAGGTGATGTTTTCGGATTTCTCGGTCCGAACGGTGCCGGTAAAAGCACAACAATAAGAATGATACTTTCATTAATATCGCCTTCATCCGGTTCAATAAAAATTTTTGATAAAGATCTTCTAACCAGTCGAAGAGAGATTCTGAAAAACGTTGGGGCGATTGTAGAAAAACCTGATTTTTATAATTATATATCAGCTCAAAAAAATCTTGAAATTCTTGCTAAAATCTCAGGAAAAGAAGTAACCGGAAAACGGATAACCGAATTACTAGAACTAGTTGGCTTGCAAAATCGGGCAGGCAGTAAGGTGAAAACTTATTCACATGGAATGAAACAACGACTCGGGATTGCACAAGCACTACTTCATAATCCTGAACTTATTATTCTGGATGAACCAACAACCGGGCTCGATCCACAGGGTGTAAAAGAAATAAGAGACCTGATTATACGATTGAGCAAAGAAGAAAATAAAACTATATTTCTCTCATCACATATCCTTTCTGAAATTGAAATTATTGCAAACCGTATGATTATTATTAATAAAGGAACCAAAATTGTTGAAGGTGAAGTTGGGAAACTTCTGAACCCAAATGTGCTGAAAGTAAGTATTGAAGTTGATAACACTGAAACGGCAGTTAATTTATTGCAGACAACTGTCTGGGTGAAAAATATTGAATCAGTTTCAGGTAAAAATATTAATATAACTCTTGAGCAAAATGATATCCCTTCAGTAAATAAATACCTAGTAGAAAATGGGCTAAATGTAAGTGCACTTGTTCCAGTCAGATCGCTTGAAGATTATTTTCTTAGTATAACATCGAATACCAGATGATATTTACGCTGACTAAAATCGAGCTTCTTAAAATTTTTAGGAAATGGAGGACGTACATCGGGTTTATAGCAATCGGACTTTTAGTTCCATTACTCCATCTTGCTATGTACCTTGAAGGACAGAGATCGCTAGAACTTGTTACCCGCGGATTAAGAGATTCATTCATTCTTGTTGGAAATCTTTTAAATGGTTACTGGATATCTTACATTATCCTAAATGCACTAACAATTCATATTCCTTTTTTAATAGCATTGGTAGCCGCCGACCTTTTAGCAGGTGAAGCAACAGCCGGTACATACCGTCTCCTTATTACAAGAACAGTTTCAAGAATGCAGATTGTTACGTCCAAATTTATAGCAGGAATAATCTATACAATTTCTCTTGTATTATTTCTTGCAATCATGAGTCTTTTGGTTGGTCTGCTGATCTTCGGTACGGGTGAACTAATAGTTATGCGTCCGGATGCAATAATTGTATTTGAAAAAACAGATATCATCTGGAGATTTATTCTGGCTTACAGCTTTGCATCTCTCAGTATGTCTGTTGTGTGTAGCCTTGCCATTCTTTTTTCATCTTTGGTAGAAAACGCGATCGGACCAATTGTTTCGACAATGGCTGTAATAATCATATTCGTAATAATATCAGCATTTGATGTTGAAATACTAAAAGCAATAAGACCATATTTATTCACTAACTATATTTTAAATTGGAGAGAATTTTTCGGTAATCCTCTCGATACTGGTGAGATAATTAAAGCTGTAACGGTATTATGCGCACATATACTTGTGTTCTTTACAGCAACTTTATGGATATTTCAGAAAAAAGATATTCTAAGCTGATAATCAATTATTATTAAAGTTTTATGATAAAATATATAATCACGATTCTCCTGACATTCAGTTTTAACTACTTTTCCCAAGTTAATAAACCAGAGCCTATTTTAGAAAAGGTGAAAGAGGAGTTTAATAAGATTGAAGATTACCAGGTCGATGTAAAAATTAAAGTAGATATTTTTTTTCTGAAAATGTCCGATAGGGAAGCGATAATTTATTATAAACGCCCTGACAAATTCCATATTAAGTCGGAAGGATTTGCACTTTTACCAAAAGAAGGACTTAATTTTTCACCTCTTGAGCTGCTTAATTCAAAATATACAGCATTTTATGAAAAAGAAGATACTATTAAAGGAATAATTACTGCGGTGATTAAAGTGATTCCTTTGGAAGGCGGCACGGATATTATTTTAAGCACTTTGTGGATTGATACTAAAAGAAATTTAATAATGAAAGTGGAATCTTCCCGAAAACCCTCTGGAAATTTTTCTATCGATCTCGATTATCTTAAAACAAGTGAAGGATATTTTTTACCTTCTTCAATGATGTTTACTTTCAGTGTAGATCGTTCTATGCTTCCGAAAGGATTTGATATTGGAAATGATTCTGAGTCAGTAAAGACATCAACTGACTCAAAGAAACCTAAAAACGGTACAGTTTATCTGGAATATTCTAATTATAAGGTAAACAAAGGAATATCAGATGAGGTTTTTGATGAAAAGCTTGATAAGAAATAAAAACAGGCGGTCGAAATTAAATAATACAATGAAAGTGAGGGCATAACATTGTAAGAAAAGAGTTCCGACCGCCCTAATCTGATCACTAGGAGGCTACTCTCGTTAAAGAGGCGTGATCAGATTTGTGAAGAGATATTTTTTTTATCTCGTTTAAATATTATCGATCGGCTTTGATTAAAAAAGGCATAATTTCATCAGCTATTTATTTCTCTCTGCCAAAATCAGAAATAAAATGTGCTTGTAACCGAAATATTAATTCAGAATCGATTTATCAAAAAAGTAATCTACATTATTTACTAAAGACTCTTTCAAAAAGATTCTTCATTTCCTGCCAGGATTCTTTATCTGCTTTTTCATTATAAACTAACGGCATATTAAATTTAGTTCCCATACTATCAGCACCAGGATTAGTAAAACTATGTTTTGCATCTTCATAGTTCACAAACTTGTACTGTACTTTTGCTTTTTCCATTTCGGCTTTGAAGGTATCGATCTGTGCCGCATTAACAAATGGATCTGCTGCACCATTGCAAACAAGAATGAAAGATTTCACTTTACCTTCTTCGGCAGGTTTTACGGCTTCTATTCCACCATGAAAACTTACAACAGCTTTGAGATCGAGGCCTGCTCTTGCCATATGCAAAACAATTCCACCGCCAAAGCAATAACCGATTGCACCAATATTTTCCTTGTCAACAGATTTTTGAGATTTTATAAAATCATATGCTGCTGTGAATCTGGCTTCCGCCATTTGCACATTGCTGAATAAAGCCATTGCAAATTTTTGCGCATCTTCAGGATGGTTTGCCTGCTTTCCATCACCAAACATATCCAAAGCAAGAGCAACATATCCAAGTTCAGCAAGCATTCGTGCTCTGTTTCTGGCGTAGTTGTTCAATCCCCACCATTCATGGACAACAAGTATTCCCGGTTTCTTGGCGTCACCATTTTCATTATAAACTAAATAACCTTTAAGAGTTGTTCCCTCAACAATATATTCAACTTCCTGTTCAACAAGAGGTGACTTCTGTTCCTGCTTTTG
The DNA here is from genome assembly GCA_025449775.1 of Ignavibacteriaceae bacterium. Classification (GTDB taxonomy): domain Bacteria; phylum Bacteroidota; class Ignavibacteria; order Ignavibacteriales; family Ignavibacteriaceae; genus IGN2. The sequence goes on along the minus strand of JANWIS010000066.1, from coordinate 5,103 downwards.
AGTACAGGAATAAATAAATGTAACTGAAAGAATAAGAGCAATTATAAAATGCCGTTTCATATAAACCTCCTTATTTATAAAAATTATTCCTAATCTCTGTGTGCTTTTTCCAATGTGAAAGCCGGTAAGCAAATTGCGATGTATTCGGCTCCATCCGGATGTGGTGTACTGTATCTTACCCATTCGCCTGATTTAGTGATAATTGCTTCACCTGCTTTTACATCAAATATTTTTTCTTTGGTTTCGATTCTCAAATTACCTTTAAGAACCAATGTATATTCATCAAATTCCGGAGTTTGTCCGGGCTCCTGCCAGCCTTCCGGGCTTTGCATACGAGCTATGCTTACTTCCTTTGTTCCCGAGTTTACATTACCGAAAAATTCTTCAATGATTTTCGGTTGATTACCTGCTGCTTCAATTGTTTTTGGTGATTGGATTATTGTTGGCATAAATATTTTCCTATGATTAATGTTCCAGTTCTTTAAACTCGCCGGCAGTTTTTGTAAAAATATAGAGAGAGATTATTCCAAGCAATAAATTTCCTGCCAGAAAAAACCAAACGTATTCCGGGTTTCCTGAATCTCTGAAATTACCATAAAGAGAAGTGTAAATTAATCCGCTCAAAGATCCACCTAGTCCGGCTGCAAGAAAATTTGTACCCATATACAAGCCGGCTTTCTCTTTTGGTGCAAGCCACATTATATATTCCTGGATACGCGGAGAAGAAATCATTTCTCCAACAGCAAAGAAGAAAATCCCAAGAAGAACAAATTCTGGTGATGATATGTATGCAAAGCCAATAGTAAACATTCCCAATGCTGCAATAAATAATCCAATGCTGAATGATGGAATAGCTTTTACTTTTTCAAATATCCTGGAAACAAAAATTTGTAGTACCATTATTATATATCCCGTATGTGCAATTGTTTCACCAAGCAGTCTTCTGTTTCCTGATTCATCTTCTGCTGATATAATATTAGAAAACCAATTCGGCATTACACTATCAATAATTTGGTATAACCTTATCGTATCGAGGTTTCTATCGATATAAACCGCAATTAGATTAAAGAATGCCCACAACGGAAGCCAGAATATCAATCCAAGAATTACAAGGAAAATCAGAAATTTTATATCGGAAAGAGCAACATACATATCACGAAATTTTTGTTTTAGTGTAATACCTTCTATTTCCCTCTTCGGTTCTTTGTAGAAGAAGAGAGTAATTAATAACATTATCCCGATCCCGATAGCTGCAGCAATAAATGCATGGTTCCATGAAATTGCTCTTAATTTACCGGCTATCACAGGACCAAATGAAGCCCCGATATTTACCATCGCATAAAATATTCCGAAGCCGAGAGTTTTATTAGTTTTATCTGTGGTTACTCTTACTGTTCCTGTAATAAGCGGTTTAAATATTCCAGCCGCAAACCCGATACCGAGCATTGTAAGAGCAATTCCGGTAAATGATTTTGTTGTTATCAACAATAGGATTGTAGGTAAATATGCCACGTAAGAAATGATAAGCATTTTCTTAAATCCAAACCGATCGGCAAATGTTCCGGAGAATATTGGAACGACATACGAAAATAGAAGGAACAAGCTTTGAACAATTCCAAGCTGACCTTTAGAATATCCGAGATATTCCATGTAAATACCAAAGCCCAGATAAATTCCGTAGTAAGAAAATCTTTCAAGGACTTCGATACTATTGGCGATCCAGAATACAATCGGAAATGGAGATCTTTTATTCATAAAAATTTTCTCTGCTGGTTGGAAATATTAAAACGAGAGGCAATAAAATTCTTTAAACTTTTAAAGCTTTAGCTGCACGATCATATTCTTCAGGTCTGACATAAAGAAGATAACCAAAACTACCCCTGTTATCTGTTACACCACTTGAGGCATATACATTTACTTTTGCCTCGAAAAGTACCTGGTGAATTTCTACTAATGCACCAAGCTCATCATCCCCCTGAACAAGTAAAGCACGATGAGGACCATCGAGTATAAAATTTGTTCTCATTGCTTCAGTAGTCAGCTTCGTTGCATTTTCAGGAAAAAGTGTTAACTGAGTCCGGTCGGGACCAACCGGAATAGCAGTAAATGCAAGTAAACTGATTCCGCTTTTTTCTAATTGTGAAAGGAGCTTATATGCTTCACCGGGCTGATCAACCACTGAGCAATAAAAATAATCTACTTTTCGTATTTGAAATGCCATATTTCCTCCCGAACCTGATATTAGAAAAAAACTATTTGAGTAAGTTTGAACAAACGATGATTTATACAGATGAAAGATGTTTCAACGGCAAACTAAGTATTTATTTTTGGTTTTTCAATCTTGATGCAGCTAAAATAAGAACAAATCATATCTTGTAAAACGGATTATTTGATTGAAACTTGAATGGCAAGAACAAAACTTAAAAGATTAAAGAAATTAAAAGAGCTTCCGAATATATTCACTCTTGAAGACGAAGAAGTTGATAGTGCAATTCAACAATACTTTAAAATTGCGAAGACTTTTACTCTCGAAATTGGATGTGGACATGGTGATTATTCGATTGAACTTGCAAAAAAATTTTCTAATCGGAATTTTGTTGGTCTGGACTTGAAAGGTGCCAGGATCTTCACTGGAGCACTTGATGCGTTTAACCAAAATTTGAAAAATGTTGCTTTTATTATTGGTAAAGCAGAAAAGTTGAACGAAATTTTTCCAGCCGAATCAATTGAAGAAATCTTCATTCCTTTCCCTGATCCTCATGTCCGCAGGAGGAAAGTAAAAAAGAGATTGATATCACTTTCGCTTCTGAAAATTTATCAAGATCTTCTTACCGAATCTGGAATTATTCATTTTAAAACGGATAATGAAGAATTGTATGAGTATGCATTAAAAAATATTTCAAAATCAGGATGTAAAATTCTTTTTTCTTCTGGGGATGTGTATGATGGTAACAATTCCGAAATAAGTTCAGGTATGCTTACAAAGTATGAAAAGCATTACATAAACTTGGGAAGAAAAATAAAATATATCAGGTTCAGGTTTTGAAAATCTTTAGCGATTAGTAAAGAATAAATTTAATTTGGTATAGAAAAAATAATTTATTTTTATTAAAGTATGTGCATAAAATAATGGAGGTCTATATGAAAATATTTTTTTCTTTACACTCATTCATTTTGATCTGCTCTACATTTATACTTTTATTTAACAATGAGAATTTCAGCCAGAGCAATGAATTTATCGGAACTAAAACTCTTGAAAAAGATGGTAAAGTATCCTTCCAAACAATCCCTACTATAAATAACGATGAACAACAATCCCTTGATGAACATCTTTACGGAAAGAAATCTGCTGACGGAGAACAGTTTGTGCTTGGCGGAACAATTTTGTGGTCAACTCAAGATCCTGTTTCCATAGCAAATTTTGTTGCTTTAAATGGTACAGGTAGTTCAGCCATTACTGGATGGGGTTTAAATGATATGAGAGCAACTTTATATAATGATATAAACAGTACACCGATTTGGAATTTCAATACTCAGCCATATGATCCTGCAGTTGATATTTCGAGTGATGGGTCAGTTATTGCAGTAACTTCAGCCAATAATTTTTATCTTTTAAATCCTTCAACAGGCAACATCGATTATCAACTAACTTTGCCCGATTCATTTTATGCCTCATCAGTAAGTGTATCCCGTGATGGTTCCATGGCAGTATTTCTTGCAAATGCATGGGGCAATTCAACTACATACAGAATTTATGCAATGAATATCTCAGGCACACCTTCAATAGCATGGACATATGATGTACCTTTAAGTGCTGTTACAAATTGGGCTGGTGTTAATTTTTCCGCATCAGGCACAACTGTAGCAGTTACGGGAAGATATCATCTTTATATATTTAACAGTAGTGATGGTTCATTAATCTGGGATCATTTTCTTGATAATACAGAATCAGCACCAGCAATAAGCGGAGATGGTACAGTAATAGCGACAGCAGATAACAGCGGTTTCGTACAAACATGGCATTTTGATTCACAGACAAACGAATATTTTTTACTCTGGCAGTACAGAGTACCACCTGGAGCTTTTAGCAACTGGGCATCTTCAGTCGGAATTTCTGCAGATGGAAATACAATAATGGCTGGCTCGCTGATATTTCTTTCAGCAGGTTATGAAGGTTCTGTTATGTGTTTCGATACTTATGGAGATGGATCACCTAAATGGGTTTTCAGCGGTGCCGGTGATTTAGTAGATGATATTAAACTTTCAGATGATGGTAAGGTTGCAGTTGCAGTAACCTGGGGAGATCTTGCGCATACACGTCCTGATATGATGGTCTTTGATGTTGAAACAGGTGCACTAACTTTTAATGTTGTTTCACCCGGTTCATTTTTTACTTGCGATATTTCTCCGGATGGCAAAAGAGTTTTTGGCGGAGGCAAAGCAGTTCACGCACGTGAGTTTGGAAATGGCGGACGGATTTTCCTCTGTGAAATTGATCTCGGTGGAGGACATGTTACCGGCACAGTTGATATATTAAGTTCACCCGATGACAGCGGAGTGCTTGTTAGACCAATCGGAAGTATACGTTCTGCAGTTACAGATGTTAATGGAAGTTATTTAATTGAAAATATAACTCCCGGAACCTATACAGTTTTAGCCGAAAAACCGGGTAATAACTATGCGCTAATAACTAATGTTATTGTTGATGAAGGCCAAACAACAACCGGTGTAAACCTGTTAGTTTTTCCATATCCCTTTCTGCCTCCAACTTTAAGTGCCTCAACAAATTTACCCGGAGCTATAATGCTGTCGTGGAATGCTCTTACTCCCAATCTTCAAAGAAAGCAGGAGATAGCTAAAATGGTAGGTGATGATCTTACTCCCGAAAATTTTTCCGGGACTTCAACCAAAACTATGAATCAAACAAACAAAAAAGTTAATGATCTGTTTCCGAATTCATTGCCGGTTGGTGTGGATAGTGTAGCCATTTACAGAGCACTTATATCAGGCGGACCATACAACAGAGTAGGAAGTGTTGGTAGTAGTCAATCAAGCTATACAGATTCAAGTGTATTTCCGTTAAGAGATTATTATTACGTTGTT